>JBBQIH010000081.1:0-9151 GCA_038324725.1 Cyanobacteriota bacterium
GCCAGGCCGACCACCAGGGCCACCACGGAGCGTTGGTAAAAGTTCTCGGTGTTCATGTCATGGGCGAGCCAGTGCTGCAGACCGCCGAGGGCGGAAGGCAGCTGGGCCAGGGGGTGGGGCCGCAGGTAAAAGACCGCCGACACCCCTCCGCCCACCAGGGTGGAGAGCAACAGGGGGACGGCCTGGGGTCCCCAGCCAAGCAGCGGTGTGGCGGCGAAGACGCCGAAGCGGGCCAACAGAATGGGCAGGTGCAGCACCACCCCCATCAGCACCAGGGTGGGCAGCACCATCAGCCAGAGCACCTCGGCGGAGCGGATCGTGAAGGCGCTGGGGCGGCCGCCCCAGATCAGCCCGAACACCCGCACCAGGCCGGCCGCCATCAGGCCATTGGTGACCAGCACGAAGCCACCGAGCAGCACTGGCTGGGGGCTGGAGCTGCAGAGTTCCAGCAGTTCGCGGATGGCGGCGAAGCCACCAAAGGGCGGCAGGGCCATCAGACCACCGGCCCCGGTGAGGAAGGCCAGCCCCACCAGGGGCCGGCGGCTCCACAGACCCCCCAGTTGGGTCAGGTCCTGGGTGACATTGCTGACGATCACCGTGCCCACCGCCATCAGCACCAGCGCCATCGGCAGCGGATAGACCAGCAGCAGGTGGCCCGCCACGCCGGGATCGCCGAGCCCCACCGCCAGGAACAGCAGACCCATCCAGCTGCTGGCGAGGAAGGAGAGGGCCCGTTTGATGTCGATCTGGGCCAGGGCGATCAGCGCCCCCACCAGGGCGGTGGTGCCGCCCACCACCACAAGTACGGTGGTGACCAGGGGGCTGAGGGCCAGCATCGGCTGCAGCTTCAGCAGCACCCAGGCGCCACCGGCGACCACGACGGAGTTGCGCAGGACGGTGGAAGGAAGCGGACCCTCCATGGCCTCGTCGAGCCAGAGGTGCAAAGGGATCTGGGCGCATTTGCCCATGGGTCCGGCCACCAGGGCCAGCAGGATCAACTCCTGGCTCAGGGGCAGGCTCCCAGGGGTCTGGGCGGCGGCCCAGGTGGCGAGGGCATCGAAGTTCCAGGTGCCGGTGACCGGCAGGATCGCCACCAGGCCGGCCAGCAGGATGAGGTCACCGATGCGCTTGGTGAGGAAGGCATCCCGAGCCCCCTTCACCACCAGCGACTGGTTGTACCAGGTGCCCACGATCAGATAGGTTCCAAGCGTGAGAAGCTCCAGGATCACATAACTGAAGAACAGTGAATCCGTGAGCAGAAGGGCACAGAGTCCGGCCTCAAAAAAGCTGAGGGAACCGAAGAACCTCGGCCAGCCCCAGTCCATCTCCAGATAGCCGATGGCGAAGATCTGGGCGAGCACATGAACCCCTGTGACAAACAGGGTGGCGATCAGGGCCGGCTGCGTGATTGAGCCGTCGAAACCGATCGAAAGGCCAGCGGTGTGGAGCCAGGTCCAGCCGAAGTGCAGGGGCAGCGCTTCGGGATGGGCATTGGCGGCCAGCAGGGCCAGGAGGCTGTGGGCGAAGGCCACGCTGACCATGGTCAGGTTGAAGTAGCCGCAAGGCCGTGGCCCCGTCTTCCAGATGAAGCCAGGCGACCAGGCCAGGGACACCAGAGCCGCCAGCAGGGGGTAGAGGGGCACCAGCCAGGCCGTCTGGGCGAAGAGCAGGGTCATGGTGGCAGAACGATCGGGACCAGAGATGGCCCTCGTGGTGGCGAACACTAAGATCCCCGTTGCCTGGTGGTGGCCTTTCCGAGAAGGAAAGTCCTATGGGAACTGCAAGTTTTTGTGATCAGTCACCCTGCCGCTCCCCAGGCCGCCCTCCGGGCGGGAGCGGTGGGACACGTTTTAGGCGTTGGCGACACGACGACGGCGCCACTGCCGCCACATCTTCTCCAGTTCCAGGTAGAGGAAAAACACCAGACTGAAGCCCACGCAGATGGCCAGATCACGGGCCGAAAGGGGCACGGTGCCGAAGAATTTCGCCAGCACCGGGACGTAGAGCAGCGACAACTGCAACAACGTGGTGAACACCACCGCCCCCAGCAACCAGGGATTGCTGAAGGGATTCACCTGGATCAGCGGCAGGTCGCTGCGGGCCGCCAGGGCGTGTCCCATCTGCGCCAGGCACAGCATCGTGAACACCATCGACTTCCAGGGGGAGCCGGAGCGGGAGGCGTACAGCATCATCGTGATCGTGATCACGGCGAACACGACCCCGATGCGCAGGATGTAGCTGCCGATGCCCCTGGCGAAGATGGATTCGCCGGGCTCGGCGGGGGGGCGCTGCATCAGGCCCGCCTCCCCGGGCTCCAGCGCCAGGGCCAGGGCGGGCACGCCGTCGGTGACCAGGTTCATCCAGAGGATCTGGAGGGGGGTCATCGGCACGCCCATCAGACCCAGCAGGGGGGCGGAGCCGATGGTGATCAGCTCGCCCACATTGCTGCCGAGGATGTACTTGATGAAGCGGCGGATGTTGGCATACACCAGGCGGCCCTGCTCCACGGCGTTGACGATCGTGGCGAAGTTGTCGTCGAGCAGCACCATGTCCGAGGCTTCCTTGCTCACCTCGGTGCCGGTGATGCCCATGGCCACACCGATATGGGCCTGCTTGAGGGCCGGGGCGTCGTTGACGCCGTCGCCGGTCATGGCGACGATCTGCCCCAGGCCCTGAAGGGCCTTGACGATGCGCAGTTTCTGCTCGGGCGGCACCCTGGCGTAGATGTTGCACCGAGCCACGATCGCGGCCAGCCCGGAGGCATCGGCCTCCTCCAGCTGCCGACCGAGCACCACCTCGGCGCCCGGCTCGACCAAGCCGATGCTGACGCCGATGGCCCGGGCGGTAAGGGGGTGGTCGCCGGTGATCATCACCGGGCGGATGCCGGCTTCCCGGCAGCGGGCCACCGCCTCGGCCACCTCGGGACGGGCGGGATCCAGCTGGGCCATCAGCCCCAGCAACACCTGATGCTCCAGTTCGTGCTCGGGGCTGGGGTGATGGGGGGCGCAGGCGAAGGCGAGCACCCGCAGGCCGGAAGCGGCCAGATCCCTGGCCTGCTCAAGCCACCACTGGCGCTGGTCGTCGCTGAGGGTTGCAACGCCGGACGCATCGAGCCAGCGATCGCAGCTGCCGAGGATCACCTCGGGGGCCCCTTTGCTGATCATCAAGGTGGTGGAACCGGCGGCCGTCTCCCCCAGGGGGGCCTGCAGGCTGCCATCGCGATCCATCACCCACACCGCCATCAGCTGACGCTCGGAGCTGAAGGGAATCTCGGCGTCCCGTTTGTAGTGGCTGCGCAGGGCGAAACCATCCAGGTCGGCCTTTGCGGCTGCCACCACCAGGGCTCCCTCGGTGGGATCGCCGAGGATTTCCCAGCGACCGTCGGGCTCCTGCTTGAGTTCGGCGTCGCTGCACAGAACGCCAGCCTGCAGCAGCAGATTGCGGCCGCCTGGCGCCACACCGACGGGGGCACCGGCCGGAGGGGTGAACTCGGTGATGTTGAACTCCCCGTGGGGGTCGTAGCCGTTGCCGCTCACCTGGAACGCCGTGGTGCCGCTGCGCAGCTCCTGCACCACCTGGCGGTTGAGGGTGAGGGTGCCGGTCTTGTCGGTGCAGATCACCGTGACCGAACCCAGCGCTTCCACGGCCGGCAGGCGGCGGATCAGGGCGGCGCGCTGCACCATCCGCTGGGTACCGATCGCCAGGGTCACGGTGATCACCGCCGGCAGTCCTTCCGGCACGATCGCCACCGCCATCGACAGGGCCACCTCCAGCAGATCGAGCAGGCGCTGGCCCATCAGCCAACCCAGCAGCACCACCACGGCCACCAGGGCCAGGGCGGAGACGACCAGCACGTTGGCGAGCCCATCGAGCCGTTCCTGCAGCGGTGTGGTTTCCCCTCCCGCCGTGTTGATCATCTGGGCGATCTTGCCCAGTTCGGTGTCCATGCCCGTGGACGTGACCACTGCCAGACCGCGGCCGCGCACCACCTCGGTCCCCTGGAACAGGCAGTTCTTCCGATCGAGCACCGGGGTGGAGGGTTCCAGCACCAGCACGGCCAGCTTGTTCACCGCTTCGGCTTCGCCGGTGAGGGCCGCCTCCCGCAGGCCCAGCTCGGCCAACTCCAGCAGGCGGGCATCGGCGGGCACACGATCACCGGCCTCCACCCGGATCAGATCCCCCGGCACCAGCTGTTCGTTGGGCAGCCGTTCCCAGATGCCGTCACGACGCACGGTCACGAGGGGCTGGGCCATGTCGCGCAGGGCCTGCAGCGCCTGCTGGGCGCGACTTTCCTGTAAGTAGCCGAGCAGGGCGTTGAGGCCCACGATCAGCACGATGGCGATCGCATCCTTGGGGAACCGCTGGGCCGCGTAGGCCACACCGGCTGACACCGCCGCCACCGCCAGCAGCATGATCAGCATCACGTTGCTGAACTGATCCCAGAGGATGCGCAGATTGCTGCGCCCAGCCTTGAGCTCCAGCCGGTTGAGTCCCACCTTGGCCAGCCGTTCGGCGCACTGGGCTGTGCTCAGACCGCCGACGCTGGCCTCCAGCGCCTCGAGGCACGCCTCAGGAGCCAGGGCGTGCCAGGAGCTCGCGGTGGTGGCGGTGTTCAACGTGGCGATTCACCAATCGCCAGAACATTAGGTAGGGGTTGGCTTGGCGCCCGTTCGCCGTGCCCCATGGTGGGTTGGTCTGACGGGGCTTCTTGGTGCCATGGATGGTCAGGCCCAAGGCCCCTAGCGTCCTGAAGCATTCATCGGAGAAGCCGGCGCCGTATGCCCCGCCTCGACACCCTGCGGCGCCGGCTGATCGGCACTCCCCTGCCCAGCAGCGCCCACCACGGCGAGCGTTACAGCAATGCTGAAGCGCTGGCGATCCTCAGCTCCGATGCCCTCTCCTCGGTGGCCTACGCCACCCAGGAAATCGTGCTGGTGCTGGGGATGGGCGGTGCGGCGGCTCTGCCGTTCACCCTGCCGCTCACGGGCCTGATCGTGGGTCTGATGCTGGTCGTGGCCAGCAGCTACCGGCAGACGATCAAGGCCTACCCACAGGGGGGCGGCTCCTATCGGGTCTCGCAACAGAACCTCGGCCAGGGCGCTGGCCTGGTGGCCGGCGCCTCCCTCTCGATCGATTACATCCTGACCGTGGCGGTGAGTGTGGCCGCCGGCATCGCCGCCCTCACCTCCTATTTTCCGGGGCTGGCGGCGGCGCGGGTGCCCCTCTGCCTGCTGGCGGTGCTGCTGGTGATGCTCGCCAACCTGCGGGGGGTGAGCTCCAGCGCCCGGTTCCTGAGCCTGCCCACCTACCTGTTCATGGGTGCCGTCGTCACCCTGCTGGTGGCGGGATTTCTCAAGCTTTGGATGGGCCAGCTCCCCCCCCTGCCGTTGGCGGAGCAGCAACGGCTGCTGGCGGCGGCCCATCAGGGCAGCCAGGGCCTGCAGGCCATCGGCCCCCTGCTGTTGATGCGGGCCTTCAGCTCCGGTTGCGCCGCCCTCACCGGGATCGAGGCGATCAGCGACAGTGTCGCCGCCTTCAAGCCGGTGGAGTGGCGCAACGCCCGTCGGGTGCTGGGGGTGATGGTCTTGATGCTGGCCCTGATGTTCAGCGGCATCAGCGCCCTGGCCAGTCAGGGCGGCCTGGTGGTGCAGGACAACGGACCCACGCTTCTCTATCAGCTGGGTGATCGGATCTTCGGCGACGGGCCGCTGCTGTTTGTGCTGCAGCTGGCGACGCTGCTGATCCTGCTGCTGGCTGCCAACACTGCCTACGCGGATTTTCCGCGGCTGTCGGCCTTCCTGGCCCAGGACGGATTCCTGCCGCGCCAGCTCTGCTCCCTGGGCGACCGGCTGGTGTTCAGCAACGGCATCTTTGCTCTCAGCGCTCTCGCCGGCCTGCTGCTGGTGATCGTCGACGGCAGCGTCAGCCGCCTGATCCCGCTCTACGCGGTGGGGGTGTTCATCAGCTTCACCCTCTCCCAGGCCGGGATGGTGGTGCACTGGTGGAAGCTGCGGGATCGGGGCTGGCGCTCCAGGGCGCTGATCAACGGCATCGGAGCGGCGATCACCGCCGTGGTGGGCGTCGTGCTGCTGGTCAGCAAGTTCACCCAGGGGGCCTGGGTGGTGGTGCTGGTGATCCCCCTGCTGGTGATGCTGTACCTGCGGATCCGCTCCCATTACGACGATGTGGCCCAGCGTCTTCGCCTGGTCACCGATGGTCCCCTGCCGTTACCGGCCGCCCCTCCCGCCGGTGGGGGTACCCCCACGGTGGTGCTGGTGGGCCAGTTGAACCGCGGCAGCCTTGAAGCCCTTTGCTTCGCCCGCAGCAACGCCAGCGACCTGGTGGCCGTGCATGTGGATCTCGGTGGCGGCCACGCCGAGGCCTTCCGCGAGCAATGGAGTCGCCAGCTGCCGGACATCCCACTGGAGGTCCTGGAGTCCCCCTACCGCTCCCTGGTGGACCCGGTGGTCGCCTTCGTGCGGCGCTTCGAGACCCAGCATCGCAAGGATCACGAGGCCTTCTGCATGGTGGTGCTGCCGGTGTTTGTCACCCGTCACCGCTGGGAGAACCTGCTCCACAACCAGTCGACGATTCGTCTGCGGCAGGCCTTACGCGAGCGCGGTACCCGGGTCGTCACCACCGTGGGGTTCTACCTCTGAGGGGGGATGATTCAGCCGTTCGGAGCAGCGGCAGCGGGATTGACCTGCTAGATCGCTGACATCAGGCCGTTGCCATGCAGAGTTTTCTCGCCGTTGCCACCACTGGAGAGGGGCTGATCACGCTCGCCGTGTTCATCCTGGCGATCGTCCTCTTCGTCACCGGCAAGCTGGCGCCCGAGGTGACAGGCCTGCTGGCGGCGGCGTTGCTCGTCACCCTGGGGGTGCTGACTCCCGAGGAGGCGGTCAAGGGTTTCGGCAGCCCTGCCCTGATCACCCTGATGGGGCTGTTCGCCGTGGCCTCCGGTCTGTTCCGCAGTGGCGGCCTCGACCGACTGCGGGCCCTGATCGGTTCCGATGCCGTCCGCAGCCCGAAACGGATGATCGGTTTGCTCGTGGGGGTGGTCGCCCCGATTTCCGGCTTCATTCCCAACACCCCGATCGTGGCCACCTTGTTGCCGGTGCTGGAGGGCTGGTGTCAGCGGCGGGGCATCTCCCCCTCCAGGGTGCTGCTGCCGTTGTCCTTCGCCACGATCCTGGGGGGGACGATCTCCCTGCTCGGAACCTCCACCAACCTGTTGGCCAGTGACGTCAGCCGTCAACTGGGGTATGGATCCCTCGATCTGTTCAGTTTCACGGCGATCGGCATCCCGGTCTGGCTGATTGGCAGTGCTTACATCTTTTTCTTTTCCGACCGCCTGCTGCCGGATCGCGGCTCCAGCGACGAGGACATGCTGGTGAGCCTGGCTCGGGAGGGCTACATCACCGACGTGCTGATCCCGCCAGGGTCCGAACTGATCGGCAACTCCCTGCACGACAGCCGCCTGCAGCGACGCTTCGACGTGGACGTCCTGGAACTGCATCGGGGGTCGGAAAGCTTCAGCGCCCCGCTGGCTGACCTGCAGCTTCAGGCTGGTGACCGGCTGTTGTTGCGCTGCAACCGGGACAACTTGCTGCGGCTGCAACAGGAACACACCGTCACCCTCGCGCCCGTGGGCGATCAGGAGGACGATCTGCGTGAACTCAGCGGCGCCACCGAGTCGCCCCAACGGGTGGTGGAGGTGTTGCTGCCCAACGGCTCCAGCCTGGTCGGTGCCAGCGTCCGTGACCTGCGCTTCCGCCAGCGGTACAACGCCACCATGCTGGCGGTGCGGCGCGGCAATCAGGTGCTGCGGGAGCTGCTGGGGCGGGTGGTGCTGCAGGCCGGCGACGTGCTCCTCCTGCAAGCTCCCCTCGATGCCATCCGGGGCATGCAGGCCAACAACGACCTGGTGCTTCTGGATGAACTGGAGAAGGATCTGCCCACCACCGACCGCAAGCTGACCGGCATGGTCATCGTGGCCCTGATGATCCTGCTGCCGATGCTGAAGCTGCTGCCGCTGATGGCGGCGGTGCTTCTGGCGATGGTGGCCATGGTGGCGACCGGCTGCCTGCGGCCCGGGGAAGTGCAGCGCTCGATCCGCTGGGATGTGATCCTGTTGCTGGGCTCCCTGTCCTGTTTCAGCGTGGCCATGCAGAAGACCGGCCTCGCCGAAGCTCTGGCCGAAGATCTGTTGAAGGCCCTCCAGGGCTGGCCCACCTACGCCGTGCTGCTGGTGGTGGTCGTGCTTGGGCAGGCGTTCACCGAGGCCCTCAGCAATGGCACCACCGTGGTGCTGCTGCTGCCGATTGCGGTGGAACTGGCCAAGGGGTTGGGGCTGCCGCCGATGGCGTTCATCTTCGCCATCACCTTCGCCGCCAGCCAGAGCTTTCTCACCCCGATCGGCTACCAGACCAACTTGATGGTGTTCGGCCCTGGCCGCTACCGCTTCCTTGACATGGCCCGCTTCGGGGCTCCCCTGTCGATCAGCCTGGCGCTGACGGTGCCTTGGCTGCTCTGCCGTTACTTCAGCCTTTAGGCAGCGATCGCGCTGATCAGCTCAGCCAGGTGGCTCCTTGGCCTCCCGTTCCAGCTGCGCCTCCTCAAAGCGCGCCACCAGCTTCGGCACCACCAGCACGATCACCAGCAGCACCAGGGCGCCGAGCCCAAACTCGACGACACCCTTGACCATCTGATCGAAGGGGATCCAGCGCCCGCCGAGCCAGGCCAGGCCCACCATGGTTGAGGCCCAGAGCACGGCCCCCAGCATGTTGAACAGCAGGAAGCGGCGGTAGGGCATGTGCACCGCTCCGGCGATGGGTCCGGCCAGCACCCGCAGCACGGCCACGAACCGCCCCAGCAGCACGGACTTGCCGGAATGGCGCAGGAAGCGCTCCCGTAGGCCCTCCATCTGCTCCGCACTGCGGCCCAGCAGCCGCCCGGCCCGGAGCAGCACCCCCCAGCCCGCCCGGCGCCCCACCCAGTAGCCGAGGTTGTCCCCCAGGATCGCCCCGCCGGCGGCCGCCCCCATCACCCCGAGCACCTGCAACTGGCCGCTGCCGGCCGCATAGCCCGCCAGCAGAGTCACCGTCTCGCCGGGCAGGGGCACGCCGGCGTTCTCCAGCAGCATGGCGCC
>JBBQIH010000082.1:0-9138 GCA_038324725.1 Cyanobacteriota bacterium
CATAGTTTTGCGGCATTAGCTTACAGTTATGCATGTATGATAGCCCATTCAAGACTTTTGTGGCGGTTCGTAATTTTCTCAAAACGGGTTTTTAACGTGCTGAGCAATACTTCACATTGTTCTGGCGACAATTCCAATTTATGTTTCGTTGGGGGTAAGCATTAAATTCGTTGCTAAAAAAGTACATATTGAGTTAAATGGCTTGCCGGACTATTTTTTATTTAGTGGAGCAGCAACGGCTTCCGCACGATCGGCCGGCTGCCGGGGGCCTTTCGCCATCCCCGACTGGGCGATGTGGACGCCCTGGTGATGTTCAAGGCGCTGGAGTGATTCAGGGGTTCAGGGGGTCGGATGGTCCTTGCAGGGCATCCAGAGCGAGCCCATGGCGTGCACCCCTTCGCAGCCGAGTTGCTTCGCCTTGCTGAGGGCCTCCTCCCGGCTCGGATACGCGTAGATGTTCTTCTGGCCGTGGTCGTGGTGGTGAACCTGGCCGCCCTGAACTCCCAGGCGGTAGGGACCCATCCCCTCCATTCCGACCCACCACACGCCCATCACATTGACCCCGGCGATCAGGATGCCCATCCCGACAACGGAGGCGTTGATCACCCCCATGGCCACAGCGCCGAGGCTCAGCACCCCCATCGGCACGACGCCGATGCTGATCACTCCCATCGGAACAATGCCGATCGAAATGATGCCCAAAGGGGCGATGCCAATGGCAAAGATCTTGGGCTTGCCGCCGCAACCCGACGCGGGGCTGTCGGGAGAAGGCTCGGGGGGAACGGCTGCTGGCATCAGGGCGCAGAGGGACTGGATGTCCCGCCGGACGCCTCACCATGACTGGCGCAAGGCATCCACTGGTTGCCCATCCTGTGGGCTCCCTTGCAGTTGAAGTGCTTCGCGGCGGCTTCGGCCTCGGCCTTGGTGGCAAACACCGCCTGCTGAGCGCCATGGCCGGCGTGCTTGGCCATGACGGAAGCTTCGCTGAGCCCTGCCAAAACGCCGGAAACGGCGGCCAGTGCCTTGAGAAGCGGTTGACGACGCCCCATGGCCGATCCGTGAACAACAATCACTCTGGCAGAGGGGCCCCAGGAGTTCTCGCTCGCCAGCCAGGTTGAATGACCACTCAGGCCTGGCCGCCTGTCGCCTGTCGCCTGTCGCCTGAAGGGCAAGCTTCAGATACACGGCCAGATGTTTGGAACTGACGTCAGCAAGGCAACGAAGCTTGAGGTGACGCCGTCCCTTGCCAGTTCCTTCCAGCTGACCATACGGATCGACATGCCGCCGACCTTCACCTCCTCAGTGATTGAACCAAGGGTCTCATGCGTCAGGCTGCGCAACGCTTGCAGGAGGACATCGGCCTGCTCAGACAGAAGGCGAACATCGTCCAAGAGGGCCTCAACGGGCTTGGCTGCCATCACGCACGGCGTCGCTTTGGGTGTCAAATCGCACTGTAAAGCGCCATTGGCGGAGGACATGTGGGCAGCCCAAACAACCGGCGTGGTCAGCGGCGTTGGCCGATGGTTCACCCAGAGATCAAGCCAGAGGGGCCATGGCGATCACTCTCCTGCCAACGAGGATCGCTCCAAAGCCAGTCACATACATCAACAGGCTGTAGACCGCCGCAGGCACAGCCATGTCGGGGTTGTTGAGTAGACCAGCGGTAATGGCAATCGCCAGGGTTCCGTTCTGAATCCCCACTTCAATCGCGATGCAGACCTGTTGAGCCCGTGGCAGGCGAAACAGCTTTCCCGCCGACAAGCCCATCAGCATGGCCAGCAGGTTGAGGATCACGATGGCGAGTCCCACCTGCGCCAGAAATCCTGGCAGCTTGCTGCCCTCCCGAATCAGCAACAGCACGATGATCAGCGCCAGGAGTACGGCGGCCAGGCGCCCCATCTGCCTTTCCAGACGACGGGCGGTCCCAGGAAAACGGTGACGGATGGCCATCCCGATGGCCGTCGGCAGCAGGGTGATCAGGACGATCTGCAGCATGGTGATGCCCAGCGGTAAGGCGATCGCCGCTCCTGCCCCCAGGAATCGCTGCAGGGCCAGGTTGGTGAACAGCGGAATCGTGAAGACGGTGACGATGCTGCTGACTGCCGTCAGTGTCACCGACAGGGCCACATCCCCCCGGGCCAGATAGGTCATGAGATTGGAAGAAGGCCCACCAGGGCAAACCGCCACAACCACCAAACCGACGGCCATCGCCGGCTCCATGGGCACGGCCAGGGCGATCAGTGCTCCCAACAACGGCAACAGAAGGGTCTGGCAGACCGTGCCCACCGCCACCGCCCTGGGGTAAAGGGTGATTCGCTTGAAGTCCTCTGCCACCAGGCTGAGGCCCATCCCCAGCATGACGATGGCCAAGGCCAGGGGCAGCAGGACAAGCGTAAAAAGGCTGCTCTGCATAAACGGGTTGCCATGCTCTGCATCACCTTCCCCATGATCCTCACCCGCGCCCAGCGCGGCAGGGGCACGAGCGAATAGGTCAGGAGTTTGGAGAGAACGCCCGGCAGCACCGTGGTCTGACGTCCCAGGGCCGCCAGGATCAGTCCCCGGCCTGAGCGGAGCCGACGGGCCCGGAATCCATGGGCAGCCCTGCCGCGTCCAGCAAGCGCCTGGCCAGGCCGGGATCGTCCACGAGGCGGGCCAGCACAACCGCCCCCACCATCGACGACACCAGCCGCAGGGCCCCATCGCTGGGCTGCGGCGAAGGCTGGCAGGGGTGCAGCTTGCGCTCCATGAGGGCCAGCAGCCCGCGGGCGGCGATCACGCAGCCCCGCTCAGGGTGAGCGAGATGCTCGGGGGACAGATAGTGGGTGAGGGCCTGCTCCAGCGGCAGTGACTCCGCCAGCGGGCCGCCTGCACTGGCGGCGGACGCCGCGCGGATGGCCTCCGCCACCAAAGCGTCACGGTTCGGGAAATGGGCATAGAAGGCTCCGTGGGTGAGGCCGGCGCGCTTCACCAGGGCGGGGATGCCGATGCCGGAAAGCCCCTGGCGGCGCAGCTCCTCAGCGGCGGCCACGAGGATGCGCGCGCACGGCCTTCTTGTGACCCGCCTGATATCGCATGATAGGCGTCATGGCATGAACGGAGCGGCGATCGGCTCCAGCGAGACTTGGAAGCAATGGAGACTTGAACGCCCAGGCCGGCTGGAGTCAAGCCGGATGGACGCTGAATCCTCCTAAATCCTGGCGTGATGGCGAAGCATCCGTTCATAGGTTGAGACCTCATCGCAATGGCGCCAACCTGCGCGATGAGAGCCGAAAGCCTGCTGCCATAACATTGCCGAGTGGGAGAACCACTCCAATAAGCTGTCATCGGCGGCGATGAAGCCGTCAACATGCTCGCCATGTCGCACTGCACTTGATGACACCTGAGAGACACTGGCCAGGTGCGATCCTGATGGTGGGAAGACTTAAGTGGAAGTGGCCGATCTCATTGGAGGCGACATGACCTGGATGACAGCCATGTATCGATCGCTTCCATAGATACTGATGGAAACAAGAAGTCCAGGAGCAAAATAACCTAGCCAAGCCGCGATCCCAATACCGAGTGGTGGTCGAGTGCGAACACGACGGAGGCTCGATGCATTCTCAAGCACTCTGATCTCGCTGATCAAGCCCTTGTGGCAAGCATCACCGCGCCAAATGCAATCCACGAGTCAAGAGAAAGATAGACACAGACGAGAGCAAGAGCGCTCCGGTCTTCACTCGCTACGGTGGATCAACGGCAAACAGCGGGAGCTGGAATTGCTGGAAATCAACGCGAGAGGACGAGGGCGCCTCAAGGAAGGTTGGGAAGAGACATTGGTGTTGCGCCAGACTTCCAGTCACAGTTCTTCAATCATCTTTCTCTGGCTTGACAAGCAAACCACTGGCTTCGGCGGCATGACAGTTTCGTCACCGGGTTGTTCACTGGCGTCACCGACGTCCCTTGCACAATCACACACCCCCAGTAATGCCTGGCATGGAAAGACCTTCAGCTCCTTGCAGCTGCTCCGCTCAGTTGTGCTTCGGTGGTTGTGGCGGCGCCCGTCATGGCCGACACCGTTGATGCCCGCTGCGATGTGTTCCCGGCAGGCGACGACAAGGCCACCTCATCAGGGCTTTGCACCTGCTTCAACGTCAGGGATTCTGACCATCCGGCTCAAGGGCGGCCAGGCCTTTGCGCTCAAGCCCAACGCGAGCACAGCCCATGCGTTCTTTGATGAGCGAGGCGAGCCGGAGAAGCGCGAGATGATGGAAGCCAACCGGCAATCTGCCCAGAGTTGTCAAACCGCTGCTTGGCATCCATCAGGTGAAGTTTGATGGTGGTTGTCGCGTCAATTTCAACAAGGCCGGCAAATACTTCAGCGAGACGTCTGCCTGTGACGCTGCCAAGGTTGGGATTGCTGAGGATGCCATTCAGCGCTATTTCCGCGGGCAGGAATCCATGACCCATTGATGGCGGCAGGCGTCTCCACACAGTGAGCCAGGGCGCTGCAGCCCACGTTCGGCCCGCCACCATGTTCGTAGTGAATAGCCGAACATCATAGTGACCGAGCGACGGTAAAGAGCAATTCTGTCGATGACCTGATTATCGCGATGACGATGAGAGTTCGCCATGCACTTGCAGCGCCGAAGATGGCTTTCGCCTCCATCGCCCTAGCGATGCATTCAAAGATGGCTTGCAGGAGATTCAGAAACTGGTTCCGTAGGGAGCGTTGGTCAAGCGCAAGCGGTGGGCCAGCTCCTTAATGATGCCTTGCATGATCTCAGGGTGCTCCGCCATCAGGCTTTGCAGGACCGACTGCTCGATCCGGTAGAGCGTGGTCGACTCGATCGCACTCACTGAGGCTGAGCGGGGCTCCGGGTCGAGAGCGGCCAGCTCTCCGACGATGTCGCCATCGGTGAGTTCAACCACGGTCTGGTCGCCGATGTGAACCCGCACCAGGCCGGCCACGATCACGTACATCGAGGTGCCGGGATCCCCCTTGGCAAACAGCGGCTGGTTGGGGGCGAGCTGCACATCCTCCACGACATCAGCCAAAGCGGCCAAGACGTTATCGGGGGTTGTGGCGAAGATACTCGATCCCCTGAGACGGCGCATCTTGTCGTGCTTGGCCTCGCTGGTCATGGCTCTCCGAGAAGAAGGTCTGATGGCGGTCAAGATCGGGGTCAACGGAATCGGTCTGGCTCCCAGATCTGGACTATGACGTTAACAAGGGCTGAGGTCCACGCGCAGTCACATCTGGGCTCACAAGCTGACCTCGCCAAGGTGTTGCGGTCGACAGGGCAACCGCAACAGCCGAATGAACCGCCTGCCCATGCCGAAGATGGTGATCAGCACAGTCTCGAGCCCATGGCTAGCCTCCAGATCTTCTTAGGCTCTGCACGACTTCAGATAGCGGTTTTTCAAATGGGATCCGAATGGCTACGGCAGTTGCAAGCCAACCTCAGCTCGCCACTGATTTGGCCCAAGAACGCGATTCTTGCAAGCAAACATGCAACGCATAAGAGATGCACCCGAGAAGACATCCAGGTCTCGATGGCGCACGATGGCCATTTCGTCATTCGCACGAAACCCTTTAGGAGAAACAGCGACACATTGTCGATATCGCCCGCTTCACCGCCTTCTGGTTCACGGAGGGGTCAGTGTGGTGCGACTGTTGAAAGGCCAACTGCCAACCCCATTCCGAGGCGGCGTTCGGGTACTTCCTTCCCAGTGCCATCGGCAGCACCACCAGCAGATGCTTCTGCAAGGGCTCCACAAGGTTGGCTGCGCACGGTCAGCGGCCTGACCTTCTACGTCCACATCCTGCACACGGACCCGTAGGGCTTCCATCAGCCGCAGACCGCTGCCGAGCACGGCCTTCGTTTCCGCCACCATGAACACCACCGTGAACACCACCGGCAGCCGTATTGGCTGCCTGTAGACAAAGAACAGGGCAGGCCGCGACGACGCCCGCCTAACCTGACATCGATGGCCTCCACCCTGGCGCTGCTGGCGAGTGAGTCGCGCCTCGAGGCGCTGCTCGACTGGCTCGATCGACAGGCCCTGGCCGTCGCCGGTTTTCCGTTGCTTGCCACCGCCGAACTGGCCGGGCGGCTTCGCAACGACCCCCGCACCGCCCAGCTTCAGGTCATGGCACTGGAGGCGCTCTCTGAAGGGGGCGATATCCAGGTGGCCGCCCGCGTGCTGGCTGGTGAAGTGGCGGCGGTGATCGCCTTCCTTGATCCGGAGGCGCCCGCGGGCTCGCCGCCCGACGGCCGGCTGCTGATCCGCGCCTGTGATCTGGCCGCCGTACCCCTGGTCCTCAACGCCGCCACCGCCGAGCTGGCCCTGCGGGGCCTGGCCCACGGCCGCTCGGCCTACCTGCTGTTCAATCCGGTGGCCGGCCAGGGGGATGCCAACGCCGATCTGGCCCTGATCCGCTCGATCCTCGAGCCCCAGCTGCTGGTGACGGTGCTGCTCACCAGTGCCAGCGCCGATCCGGGTGACCAGTGTCGGGAACTCGTCGCCCTGCTCCAGGCCCGCCCGGCCGGTGAGATCGGCAACGTGATGATCGTGGCCTGCGGCGGCGATGGCACCGTCTCGGCGGTGGCAGGTGCGGTGGCCGGCACCGGCATTCCCCTCGGCGTGATTCCCCGCGGCACCGCCAACGCCTTCGCGGCGGCGCTCGACATCCCCACCGACCTGGTGGGCGCCTGCGAGACGATCCTGGCCGGCCACACCCACGTGGTGGACGCCGCCCGCTGCAACGGCCTGCCGATGACCCTGCTGGCCGGGGTCGGCTTTGAGGCCGGAATGGTGGATCGCGCCACCCGCGAGCTCAAAACGATGCTCGGCCCGCTCGCCTACGTGCTCGCCGGCGCCCAGCAGCTGGTGAGCCAGCAGCCCTTCCAGGCCCGCGTCGAGATCGACGGCACCGTCACCGAGGTTCTGGCCGCCGCCATCACCGTGGCCAATGTGGCCCCTGCCACCTCGGTCCTGGCCCAGGGCTTCGGTCGGGTGATCCCCGACGACGGCCTGCTGGAGGTCACGATCGCCTCGCCCAGCACCCGCCTTCAGGGCCTCAACGCCCTGGCCTCCCTGCTCACCTCCGCCGTGGTGCAGTCACCCAGCAACCACCCCGATCTTCTGTGTTTGCGGGCCAGCCACATCACGATCACCACGAACCCGCCCCAGCGGCTGGTGATCGACGGCGAAATGCTCGAAGCCGACCCCGTCACCTTCAGCTGCCTGCCCGGCGCCCTGACCGTGTTTACGCCGCTGCCGCCACCGTGAATCTCGCCTCCGAGGCGGGCATCGCCACCAAAGTCGGCCGCATGGCCGACCGCGTGCGCTGGGGCCATCCCGAGCTCTCCAGCCGCGGCATCGATCCCTGCCGCCTGGCGATCGAGGGCGATCCAGGCGCACCGGAGCCCTTCTCCTTCCTTGTGCTGGGGGACAGCGGCACCGGCCTGCAACGCCGCGACACCCCCCAGCGGCGGGTGGCCGAGCAGTTGCTCGCCCATGGCAGCGATGCCCGCTTCCTGCTCCACACCGGTGATGTCGTCTACCAGGTGGGCTCCAGCGAGCAGTACCCGGACAACTTCATCCGTCCTTACCGCGAGTGGATCGTGGGCGGTGAGGACTGGCGCCGGCTGCGCTACGACCGGCTTGTTTTCCGGGTGCCGTTCCTGCCGGTGCTCGGCAACCACGACTACTACGACCTGCCATTCCCACTGGGGGTGTTGGCCGGCCTGACGGCGGCACCGCGGCAGTTGCTGCGCTCCTGGATCCATCTGGATGTGGGTTGGCACGGCTCCTACGTGGGCCAGGCCTGGGCCCGCGCCTTTCTCGATGTGCTCAATGCCGTACCCGAGGCGGACCTGGGCGCGCACCTCGCTCGCACCCGCACCGCCACGATCGACGGGGCCCGTTGCCTGCTCTACCGCCCCGGCCAGTTCACCCGCCTGCCCCACCGCCACTACACCGCTCGCTGGGCCGGCGTCGACGTGTTCGCCCTCGACTCCAACACCTTCAATCAGCCCCTGCCGGCCGGCGCCGACGACGGGGACCTGCGCGAGCGTCGCCAGGGGCTCGACGCCGAGCGTGCCTCCCTGCTGCTGTCCCTCGGCCCCGTCGACGGCGACGAGGACGCCCGCGACGACCGGGCCACCAAGGCCGAGCAGCTCGATGAACAGATCCGTGACATCGACAAGCAGCTCACGGGCGGACCCCGGGCGGTGGATGAGGCCCAGCTCGACTGGTTCGCCGACGCCCTGATCGCCTCCTGGCGCAATCCCGCGGTGCGAGGCCGGCTGTTGGTGCTGCACCACCCCCCCTACGTCACCGAAACCAGCAAGTGGGACCAGGGCCAGACCCTGGCCGTGCGGACCCAGCTGCGCCGCGTGCTGGATCGGGTGGCCGCCGCCCTCGGCGATCTGCCGGCCGGCCGGCCCCTGCTCGATCTGGCCTTCAGCGGCCATGCCCATTGCCTGGAGCTGCTCGACATCGGCGACACCGGCCACGGCGACGCCCACATCCCCTGGGCGATCTGCGGCGGCAGCGGCTACAGCCTGCGCCGCCAGCGACGGGAAGGGTCCGAGCTGCTGGAGGGTCCCCGGGGCGCCGAGCGTGTCGTGGCCCGGTCGCGCCTGTTCCTTGGCCGCAGCGGCCGGGGCTCCGCCCTGCGCCGCGCCTACTCCGCCTTGCGGGTCGATGTGGCGGCAGGCACCCCGTTGAAGCTCACGCTCACGCCACTGGTGGCCGAGAAGGCTGAAGGGGAATGGCGGCCCTACCGCGGGGCCAAGATCACGCTGTAGAACGGCTGGCGCCAGCCCCGCTTCCACGGACCAAAGCGCGGACCTCACCAGCCGCTTCCTGCAGCTCGCCTGCGGCAACTGGATCACTCAGATGCTGCACGTGGCCGCCGAGCTGGCGATCGCCGACCATCTGGCCGCCGCCGGCCCCGCTGGGCTGACGGCCGAGGAGCTCGGCGGCTGCTGCGCTGCAGATGGCGAGTCCCTGTTCCGGCTGCTGCGGGGCCTGGCCAGCCTGGGCCTGTTCGCCGAGACCGATCCGCGCCGCTTCGTGCTCACCCCCGTGGCGGAGCTGCTGTGCAGCGACCACCCCGGCTCCCAGCGCCAGTTCATGCGCATGTTCGGC
>JBBQIH010000083.1:0-9119 GCA_038324725.1 Cyanobacteriota bacterium
CTGGCGGCGCCCGAGGCGGCCGACAGCGTGGGCCGGCTGCTGGTGGAGGCCTTCGAGCAGGCGGTGGAAACCACGCTCGAGCAGCCCACTTTCGTGATGGATTACCCGGTGGAGAATTCGCCCCTGGCCCGGGCCCATCGCAGCAAGCCAGGGCTGGTGGAGCGTTTCGAGCTGTTCATCGTCGGTCGGGAGACGGCGAATGCCTTCAGCGAGCTGATCGACCCGCTGGATCAGCGGGCCAGGCTCGAGCTGCAGCAGCTGCGCCGCCAGGCGGGGGACCCCGAAGCCCAGACGGTGGATGAGGACTTCCTGCACGCCCTGGAGGTGGGCATGCCCCCCACGGGCGGCCTCGGCATCGGCATCGACCGGCTGGCCATGCTGCTCACCGACAGCCCTTCGATCCGTGATGTGATCGCCTTCCCCCTGCTGCGCCCGGAGGCTCGGGAACGGGCGGGAACCGACGCAGTGGGATAATGGTTTCCAGTAGGCCTTTTCCCCCTCGGGGCTCTGGTATGAGTGGTGAGCGCGTCGGTTTTCGCTTTCAACACGCCGATGCGGTGGTGAAGCGCAATCCCCAGGGGCGATCTCGCCGTGGCTGGGTCATGGAACCGGTGGAACAGACCACCAGCCGGGGAACCAAGATGCCCGCCTACCGCATCCGCTGGCGGGACAGTGAACGTCCGGAGATCGTGCTGCAGCACATGCTGATCGCCGATCCCGATCCCACCCCCCCGCCCGAGGGCGTGAGCCTGGTGCCCCCGGTCCCCAAGAAGTAGCTCTCAGATCCAGCCCTTCCACCGGTAGGCCAGCAGCCCCAGATGCTCCCGCATGGCGGTGGTGGTCAGCACCAGGGCCTCGGCGCTGGGCAGCAGCCCCAACACGCTGCTGGCCAGGGTGGGCGTGCCGAACGACCGCCGATCGGGCAGCTGGAAATCACAGGCCACCGGGATGATCCGGAACTCGGGCGCCGCCCGGCGCAGAGTGGCCAGCGAGCGGGGCAGGTGGGTGGCGCTGGTGACCAGCAGCAGGGAGGTCCAGCCCTGCTGCCGGGCCACCCGCACCAGGGCGCTGGTTTCCTCTGCTGTGTTGCGCCCCTCCTCGCTGGTCACGATCCGATCGGCCGCCACCCCCAGGCTGGTGGCCAGGGCCTTGGCCAGCCTGGCCTCGCCGGCCGCTGGATCGTTGGCCATGAAGCTGACCTTGCCGCCGGTCACCAACAGCCAGGGGGCCTTGCCTTCCCGCATCAGCGCCACGGCGCGCAGCAGCCGGTCGCCGGCCTCGTTCACTTCCACCCCCTGGCGTGGCGGCAGGGCCGGCCGCAACCCACCCCCCAGCACCAGCACCGCATCGGCCTTGGGGATCGTCGAGGGCGTCAGCCGGGCGGCCTGTTCCTCCAGCCCCCACACCAGCTGACGACTCAGCAGGGGCGTGGCCGCCAGCCAGAGCAGCACCACGCCCATGCTGGAGAGGACCGGGCCGATGCGGCGCTGGCGGCTGAGCAGGCCCGCGATCTGCAGCAGCAGGGCCAGGCCGAGGGGGTAGAGGCCGAGCGGCAGCAGTTTGGAGAGCAGAAAACCCATGGGTCGGCGCGGCTCAGCGCTGGCTGCGTCGCTTCAGCTCCTGCAACTCCTGCTGGGCCTCGAACCGGGCCCAGTCGGCCTCCAGATCGGGCGTGGCGGCAGGGCCGTTGCTGCGTTGGCTGGTGAGCTCAGTCAGCTCCTGCTCGACGCCGGTGAAGCGCTGGCCCAGGTCGCTGAGGGCCTGCCAGCGTTGGCGCCCCTGGTCCATCAGGCCCGCCACATGGCTTTCAGCGCGCCCGGCCAGCTCCCCGGCCCCGGCACTCCGGGCCCGACCGATCCGCTCCTGCCACTGGCGGATCTCCTCGGCCACCTTCAGCAGTTGCTGCCGTTGCTCCTCGGCCTGCTGCCGCAGGCGCACCCGTTCGGCCAGCAACTGCTGCTGCCGGTCGCGGGCGGCCTGTCCCCGCAGCAGCTCCTCCTGCTGGGGATTGGTGCGCAGGAAGCCCTCCAGCTGCTGATCCAGCCGCGCCTCCAGTTCCTCCAGCCAGCTGCTCATGGCACGGGTTCGCCGGGGGCGCGGGTGATCAGGGGCGCTTCGATCTCCTCCTGGAGGGGGGTGATGGCCGCCTCGCGGGAGCGCAGCAGCAGTTGGGTGAGCCGGGCGATGGCCCCTTCCCCCAGGTCCTGCTCGCCGATGCGGTCGAAGGCCTTGCGGTACAGGTCGTCGAGTTCCTCGATCAGTCCTTCGCGCACGCCGCGCATGGACTGACGCTGCTCCTCCCTGCTCATCGATCGCTCCGGTGCTGTTCCGAGTCTGCCTGCACCAGCAGATGCAGAGCGAAATCACCGGCGGGATCGCTCCAGCGGCCCGCCCCCTGCCAGCCGGCGCTGGCCGCCAGGGCGAGGAATGCCTCGGGGGCGTACTTGTAGCTGTACTCCGTGATCAGTGGTTCAGCGGCCGCGAACGGCCAGCACCGGCCCGCCAGCCTCACCTCCAGGTCCCGCTGGCTCACCAGGGCCATGGCGATGCGGCCCTGATCGGCGTCCCACCAGGCCTGGTACGCGAAGTCCGCTGCCTGGAAGTCGCCGTCCAGATCACGGTTGAGCCGGCACAGAAGGTTGCGGGCGAAGGCCTCCGACCAGCCGGCCGCGTCGTTGTAGGCCGCCTCCAGCCGCTGCACCGCCTTGGGCTGGTCGATGCCGATCAGCAGGCGGCTGCCCGCCCCCAGCAGCCGGCTGAACTGGCGCAGCAGCGCCTGGGCGCCAGCGGGGTCGAAGTTGCCGATCGAACTGCCTGGGTAGAAGCCCAGCCGCCCATGGCCCTCCAGGGCGGGGTGGTCCGGCAGCTGCTCCAGAAGGCTGTAGTCGCAGCAGATGCCCAGCACCGGCAGGTCGGGGTGGCGGCGCTGCAGGGCCCTGCAGGCCGGCGCCAGGTGGTCGGCGCTGATGTCGAGGGCCACGTAGGCGGCTGGTTTGAGGGCACTGAGCAGGGGGCTGACCTTGCGGGCGCTGCCGGCCCCGAACTCCACCACCACCCCGGGTCCGAGGGCGGCGGCCAATTCGGCCGCCCGCTCTTCCAGCAGGGCCGTCTCGGTGCGGGTGAGGCCGTACTCCGGCTGCTCGCAGATGGCCTCGAACAGCCGGGAGCCCTCGGCGTCGTACAGCAACCAGGCCGGCAGCTGCTTCGGCTGGCGTCCCATGCCCTCGATCACCAGCCGGGCCATGTCGGCCGGCTCGGGATGCAGGTCGATCAGCATCGGTCGGTGGCACCATCACAGGCCAGCCGCAGGCCGGCGGCCATCCAGCGGCAGTGGGGCGCAAAGAAGTTGCGGTAGGTGGCTCTGGCATGGTGTGCCGGAGTGAGGAAGCAGCTGCCCCGGAGCACGAACTGGGAGGTCATGAACTTGCCGTTGTATTCCCCCACCGCACCGGCGGCGGGCCGGAAGCCCGGGTAGGGACGGTAGGGGGTGGCGGTCCACTGCCAGAGGGCACCGAAGGCCTGGGGCAGGGGGCGGCCGCCGGGTTGCGCGGCCTCTGTCGCCACCAGCTCCCATTCGGCTTCGCTGGGCAGCCGGGCGCCGCTCCAACGGGCAAAGGCCTCGGCCTCGAACCAGCTCAGGTGCCGCACCGGCGCCTGGGGGTGGCGCGGCCGGCGGCCCGCCAGGCTGAATTCCCAGTCGCCGCGCCAGTAGCGCGGAGCGCACCAGCCACGCTCCTGCACCACCGCCCAGCCCTCGCTCATCCACAGCTCCGGGCGCCGGTAGCCCCCATCGGCGATGAAGGCGGCGTACGCCTCGTTGGTCACGAGGGTTTCGGCGAGGCTGAAGGGCTCCAGCCACTGCCGGTGGCGGGGGGCTTCGTTGTCGAAGTGGAAGCCGCCGCCCCCATGGCCGATCGTCACCAGCCCGCCGGGGTGGGAGCGCCAGCCGGCCGGGGCCTCAGAAGTCTCTGCCCCAGTCGGTTCCTGGCCGTAGGCGGGCTCCAGTGGGTTGCGGCTGAAGCCATCGAGCAGATCCATCAGCAGCAGCTCCTGGTGCTGCTGCTCGTGCTGCAGCCCCAGTTCCACCAGCTCGAGAAGGGGGGTGGCCGCCTCGGCGGGACGGCGATCCAGTTCCAGCAGCAGCGTTTCCAGCCCGGCGTCAACGCGCCGACGCCAGGCCAGCACCTCGCCGATGGCCGGGCGGGTGAGCAGACCCCGCTGGGGGCGGGGGTGGCGGCTGCCGATCGCCTCGTAATAGGAGTTGAACAGATGGCCCCAGCGGCGGTCGGGCGTTTCATGGCCGCTCAGGTGGGGCTCCAGCAGGAAGGTCTCGAAGAACCAGGTGGTATGCGCCAGGTGCCACTTGGCCGGGCTGGCATCGGCCATGCCCTGCAGGCAGAGGTCCTCCGGCTCGAGGCCGTCGATCAGACGCTCGCTGTGCTGCCGTACGGCCTGGAGCCGTTGCAGGAGCCTGGTGATGTCCGCCGGGGTGTGCGCCCTGGAGCCCATGGACCTGCCCTTCTCTGGGGCCGACCATAGGGATGTTCCCTACGATCCGGCCACGCAGCCAAGGAGAAGGCCAGCCGGATGGGAGCCCACAGCGATGGCATGACCACAGGGATCACCGAGGGCTTCAGCGGCGCGGTGGGCCGGACGCCACTGATCCGGCTCCATGCCCTCAGCGCCCTTACTGGCTGCGAGATCCTCGGCAAGGCGGAGTTCATGAACCCCGGTGGGTCGGTCAAGGACCGGGCCGCCCTCGGCATCCTGCAGGAGGCGGAGGCCAGCGGCCAGCTGCAGCCGGGGGGCACGGTGGTGGAAGGCACCGCCGGCAACACCGGCATCGGCCTGACCCACCTCTGCAATGCCCGCGGCTACCGCTGCTTGATCGTCATCCCCGAAACCCAGTCGGCGGAGAAGATCGGCCTGCTGCGCAGCCTCGGCGCCGAGGTGCGCACGGTGCCCGCGGTGCCCTACAGCGACCCGGCCAACTACGTGCGCCTCTCCGGCCGCATCGCCGCGGAGACGCCCGGGGCCCTCTGGGCCAACCAGTTCGACAACCTCGCCAATCGGCGCGCCCATTACGGCAGCACGGGCCCGGAGATCTGGCAGCAGACCGGCGGCCGGCTGGATGCCTGGGTGGCCGCCACCGGCACCGGCGGCACCTATGCGGGGGTGGCCCTGTATCTCAAGGAGCAGGATCCCTCGATCCGCTGCGTCCTGGCCGATCCCTGCGGCAGCGCCCTCTACAGCTGGGCCACCGACGGCACGCTCAAAAGCGACGGGACTTCAATCACCGAAGGCATCGGCAACAGCCGTGTCACCGCCAACCTCGAGGGGGCTCCGATCGATGAGGCCGTCCGCATCGATGACCCCATGGCGCTGCGCACGATCTACGGCCTGCTCTGGCAGGAAGGCCTGTTCATGGGGGGATCGGTGGGCATCAACGTGGCGGCGGCGGTGGAAATGGCCCGGCGGCTGGGGCCGGGGCATCGCATCGTCACCGTGCTGTGCGACAGCGGCGATCGCTACCGCTCCCGCCTCTACGACCATGATTGGTTGGCGGGCCGCGGCCTGGATCAACCCCAGCGCACCGAAGCGGCCCTGATTCCATGACATCGGCAGCCGCAGCCCAGGGTCAGGTGATCGGAGGCCGTTACCGGCTGGAGCGCTGCCTCGGCTCCGAGAGTGCCGGGTCCCAGGGGGCGTTGTGGTTGGCCAGCGATCAGCTGGCCGCCGACGCGCCCGTGGCCCTGCGCCGCATCGGACCCGACCAGGACCAGGCCCGGGCCCGGGAGCTCTGGTCGCGGCTCCAGGGGGTGCTCCATCCCCAGGTGCCTCGCATCGGCGCCGTGATCGAGGCCGAAGAGCAGCTTTGGCTGGTGCGGGAGTGGCAGGCGGGCCGCACCTACCAGCAGCTGCTGGAGCTGCGGGCGGAACGCCAGCTGGTGTTCGGGGCGGGGGAGGTGCTGCTGCTGCTGCGCCAGCTGCTGCCGGTGCTCGCCGCCCTGCACAGCCAGGATCTGCTGCACGGGGATCTGAGTCCGGCCAATCTGCTGCGCCGTGACAGCGACGGGTTGCCTGTGCCCCTCGATTTCGGCCTGGTGCGGGGCACCACCAGCGGCACCGCCGGGGAACGGCTGCTGGGCGCTACGCCGGGCTACGCCCCTCCCGAGCTGGCCAGGGGTGAGCCCGCCCAACCCTGGATGGATCTGCACGCCCTCGGGGTGGTGGCCCTGGTGTTGCTGAGCGGTGATGCCCCAGGGGGCTTGCTCGATCCGACCACGATGCAGTGGCGCTGGCCGGCGGCCCTGGAGGCCGAGCCCGACCTGCGGCTTCAGCTGCAGAAACTGCTCAGCCGCCATCCCGACGAGCGTTTCGCGTCGGCCGGCCAGGCCCTGGTGGCCGTCCAGTCCCTGGCCATGCCCGACAGCACGGGCCCCGTGCCCCGGGCTGATCGCACCGTGATCCTGGTGCCCGCTGCGGCGCCGGTCCCGCCCCCGCCCCCGCCGCAGGTCGTCGCCAGTGAGGTGGCGTCCGCCGACACCCGCCCGCCCGAAACGCCCCGGGTGGAGCCCCAGTTGCCGCTGCGCCTGGCGGCGCCTCCGCCCCCTCCGGTCGTGACGGCCCCCGATACGTTGCGGCGCCGCTTCGAGGAGCGGGAGGAGGCCGCTGAGGGGGGCTTCTGGCCGGTGCTGATCGCCCTGGTGCTGTCGGCCGTCGTTGGCACGGCAGTGGGCTGGTGGTGGTTGAGCCGCGGCAAGGTGGCCACTCCGCCCCCAGGCGGGTTGCCCGAGCTCCCCAGCAGCCTGCCCCCGTCGGAGGTGGATCAGCGCCAGCAGCTGCTCAACCGCCTGCGGGCGATGCAGGTGGACCGGGCCTGGTTCCTCAGCCTGGTGGATGCGGCCCTGCTGGCCCAGTACCCGGAACGCAACGGCCGGCTCCCCTCCGACACCCTCGAAGACGCCCCCCTGCGGCGCGTCTGGAACGAGCTGGCCGAGGAATGGCTGGCCCGGGTGGAGCAGCTGCCCCTGCCCCTGCGCCGGCGGCTGGGGAACTTCAGCGCCACCGACTGGGAGGCGCGCCAGGCGGGCTTCGTGCGCCAGGGCCTGAGTCCGGCGGTGCTGCGGGAGTTGGTGTCGGCGAGTGTGCAGAACCTGCTGCCGAGCCGCGCCTCCCAGGCGATGCCGCCGGAGCCCTTCCGCCAGATCTGGTATGCCGCCGGCGAGCTGACCCTGGAGAACCTCAGGATCGAGCCGATCGAGGCCCCCTCCGGCGCCACCCAGGTCCTGACGGCCGAAGTTCCCGCCAGCGGCGCCCGGCTGTTCCCGATCCGGCTCCCTGCTGGCCATGGCCTGGCCCTGGGGGTCAACGGCTCCCCCCTGCTGCAGATGAGCGTCTTCTCTGCTGAGGGCACCCCGCTGGAGGCCAGGGGACCGCTGCGGGTGGTCACCCTCGACTCCCAGAAGAGCTCGCCGGTGCAGCTGCTGCTCACCAACGACGGCGTCGCCCCGGCCCTGATCCGCTTGTCGTTGCGGGCCGACCCTCCGGCTCCTACCCCCCCACCGGCCCTGGAGGCCCCACCGGCTCCTGAGGAGACACCGGAAACGCCGGACGTGCCGGCACCAGCCAGCCCCGGCCCCACCCAGACGCCCGCCAGCCCAGCGGCTCCCGCGCCGCCGCCGCCGGTGGAACCCACCAATCCCTGAGGACGCTGCTCAGAGCCGGGCGACGGCGGCCCGGGTTTCCTTGGCGATCTGCTTGCTCTTTTCGTCCTGGCGCTTGTCGTGGAGCTTGCGGCCCTTGCCCAGGCCGATGGTGATCTTGATCCAGGACCCCTTCAGGTGCAGGTTGAGCGGAATCAGGGTGAGGCCCTTCTGATCCAGGGAGACCCGCAGCTTGTCGATCTCACGCCTGTGGGCCAGCAGCTTGCGCACCCGCAATGGTTCGTGATTGAAAAAGCGGCCGGCGTGGCTGTGGGGGGAGATGTGGACGTTGTGGAGCTGCATCTCGCCGTTGCGGATCAGGCAGAAGCCGTCGCGCAGGTTCACCTGGCCGGCCCGGATCGATTTCACCTCGGTGCCGAGCAGCTCAATCCCGGTCTCGAGCGTTTCGAGAATCTCGTACTGGTGTCTGGCCAGACGGTTGTCGGCCAGCAGCCGGTTGGCCGGGTCGGCGCTCTTGGCGCCACCGCCCTTCCTGCCGGGCCCCTTCGCCATCGCTTCGTCCTTGATCACCTGGATGCTCCCCGACCCTAGGCAGCAGCCGGTACCCTCCAACCATGGCGATCATCTCTTCGGGAGGACCGACCGGGCGCGTCCCGGGAGCGGGCCGGGCCAAGGCCGATAGCCCCCCCGCGGCGCGCCTCGTCGATCCCACCGCCCGGCCCCAGGAGGAGCCGGTGGTCCGGGAGGACGGGCTGCGGCCCCGGCGCCTGGCGGACTACATCGGCCAGAGCGAGCTCAAGCAGGTGCTGCGCATCGCCGTGGAGGCCACCCGCAGCCGCCAGGAGGCCCTCGACCACGTGCTGCTCTACGGGCCCCCCGGCCTCGGCAAGACCACCATGGCCCTGGTGCTGGCCGAAGAGCTGGGGGTGCGCTGCCGGATCACCAGCGCCCCGGCCCTGGAGCGTCCCCGCGACATCGTCGGACTGCTGGTGAACCTGCAGCCCCGCGAGGTGCTGTTCATCGATGAGATCCACCGGCTCAACAGGGTGGCCGAGGAGATCCTCTACCCGGCGATGGAGGACTTCCGCCTCGATCTCACCGTGGGCAAGGGCACCACCGCCCGCACCCGCAGCCTGGACGTGGCCCCCTTCACCCTGGTGGGGGCCACCACCCGTGCCGGTTCGCTCAGCTCGCCGCTGCGGGACCGCTTCGGCCTGATCCAGCGGCTGGAGTTTTATGGCCTCGACGACCTTGAGGCGATCGTGGTGCGGGCCGCCGGCCTGCTGCAGCTGCCCCTGCGGCCCTGCGCCGCCCAGGAGGTGGCCCGCCGCTGCCGGGGCACGCCCCGCATCGCCAACCGCTTGCTGCGACGGGTGCGCGACGTGGCGGCGGTGGGTGGGCACGGCCAGATCGATGCGGCGTTGGTGGATGAGGCCCTTTCTCTGCACCGGG
>JBBQIH010000084.1:0-9092 GCA_038324725.1 Cyanobacteriota bacterium
AGCCGCGCAGCAGCCAAAGGGTGCGCTCTTCCGTGACCCGCCCGAGCAGAAGCAGCCCGAGCAGGGAGGCGAACAGAAGATCGAGCAGCAGGCGGAAATCGATGAGCCGCAGCCAGATCACAACACAACAGATGGGCAGGCCGGTTCAACGGAAAGCCGCCTGACGCGGTCAGGATACCGGCAGGAGACGGTGGGGCAGAACGTCGTAGCGCAGTAGGTCTTCCGGCTGTTCCCGCCGCTGCACCACATCCGCCACGCCGTTGTGGACGAGCACCGCCGCCGGCCGGGGAATGCGGTTGTAGTTCGAGCCCATCGCGGCGTTGTAGGCCCCGGTGGCGAACACGGCGAGCACGTCGCCAGGCGTTGTGACGGGAAGCCGGACGTCGTGCAGCAGCACGTCGCCGGACTCACAGTGCTTGCCGGCCACGGTCACCAGGTCGCTCACCTCGGCCAGGGGACGGTCGGCCAGCACCGCTGTGTAGAGGGATTGGTAGGTGATCGGTCGGGGGTTATCGCTCATGCCGCCATCCACCGACAGGTAGGTGCGCAGGCCGGGGATCTCCTTGCGGCTGCCCACGCTGTAGAGGGTCAGGCCGGCTGTGGCCACCAGGGAGCGGCCGGGTTCGCACAGCAGCCGCGGCAGCTCCAACTGGCGCTGGCGGCAGGCCTCCGCCATGGCCTCCGCCACCACCCGCACCCACTCCTGGATGCTCGGGGGATCATCCGAGCCCACATAGCGGATGCCGAGGCCGCCGCCGACATTGAGGTCGCCGCAGGGGTGGCCGAGGGAGCGGGCCAGCAGCAGGGCTTCGGCCATCACCGCCGCCAGATCGCGGTGGGGCTCCAGTTCGAAGATCTGGGAGCCGATGTGGGCATGCAGGCCATCCACCCGGGCCCAGGGGCAGTCGGCCAGGTGACGCAGCACCGACTCCAGCTGGTCGGGGTCGAAGCCGAACTTGCTGTCGAGGTGGCCGGTGCGGATGTACTCGTGGGTGTGGCACTCGATGCCCGGTGTGAAGCGCACCAGCAGCCGCACCGGCGCGGGCCGCCCGGCCGCCAGCGTGGCGAGCAGGGTGATGTCGTTCCAGTTGTCGAGGATCACCGTCACGCCCCGGTCAATGGCGAGCTGGAGCTCCTCTGCCGACTTGTTGTTGCCGTGGAAGACGATCCGTTCGGCCGGCATGCCGCCTTGAAGCGCCGTGAGCAGTTCGCCGGCCGAGACGGCATCGAGGCCCAGCCCTTCGGAGGCCACCAGGGCCGTGATCGCCAGGGAGCTGTTGGCCTTGGAGGCATAGAGGGCCAGGGCTTCGCCCGGGTAATGGGCGGCCAGCGCCTGCCGGTAGGCACGGCAGGTGGCCCGCAGGGTCTCCTCGTCGAGCACGTAGAGCGGGGTGCCGTAGGTCTGGGCCAGATCGCCCAGCGCCATCCCTCCCACCTCCAGGCGGCCGAGGGCATCGAGCCGGGCGGTGAGCGGGGCCAGGTTGCGGTTGGGGCTGAGGCGATCGAGGCCTTGCTCGAACGGCGCCGCAGGCTTCCCGGCAGCAGGCGCGACCGAATCGGTCGCCGGAGATGCGCTGGTCACCATGACGGCCTGCCCGGGGAAGAGATCAAGATGTCCGATCGTAAGGATCTCCCTGCGCACTGGCTGTGCCGTCCCCGTCTCCGCAGTCAGCCCCGACGCTGATTCAGCTGGCCCCGAGCCATGCGGCCGCCTGCCTGGAGCTGGATCGGGCTGCCCTGGGGGGGATCTGGAGCCTGACCCAGTGGCAGCGGGAACTCGAGGACGAGGCACGGCCGGGGCTTGGATTGTGCCAAGGGCTGGACCTGCTGGCCATGGCCTGCGGTTGGCTGGTGGTCGACGAGCTCCACATCACCCTGGTGGCGGTGGCTGCGGATCACCGCCGCCGGGGACTGGGGCGCAGGATCCTGAAGGAGCTGATGCAGGCCGGCCTGCGCAGCGGCGCCACCCGGGCCACCCTGGAAGTGGCGGCTGGGAACGGGCCCGGGAAGGGGCTGTATGGCGCCTTGGGGTTCCGCACCGCCGGCATCCGTCATGGTTACTACCGCAACGGCGAGGACGCCCTGATCCAATGGGTCAACCTGAACAGGTAAAAGGGTACGGATAACCGTAGATATCTATACCTACATCCAACAATTCTGGACATGTTGTTTGTTTTCAGCTTCCCCTGAGCGCTTGCGGCGCAGAGCTTCCGCCTGAGAGTGCACCCGGCCTCCCACGCAGCCCTTCAATCCTGATAGGTTGGTTGCACTTGCATCAGGTCCCGCCCCATGTTCGAGCGGTTTACCGAGAAGGCCATCAAGGTGATCATGCTGGCCCAGGAAGAGGCCCGCCGCCTCGGCCACAACTTCGTCGGCACCGAGCAGATCCTGCTGGGCCTGATCGGTGAGGGCACCGGTGTCGCCGCCAAGGTCCTCAAGTCGATGGGGGTCAATCTCAAGGACGCCCGGGTCGAGGTCGAAAAGATCATCGGCAGGGGCTCCGGCTTCGTTGCCGTCGAGATCCCCTTCACACCGCGAGCCAAGCGGGTGCTGGAGCTGTCCCTCGAGGAAGCCCGCCAGCTCGGCCACAACTACATCGGCACTGAGCACCTCCTGCTCGGCCTCATCCGTGAGGGTGAGGGTGTGGCGGCCCGTGTGCTCGAGAACCTCGGCGTCGACCTGGCCAAGGTCCGCACCCAGGTGATCCGCATGCTGGGCGAAACGGCCGAAGTGGCCTCCGGCAGTTCGGGCAAGGGATCCACCAAGACCCCCACCCTCGATGAGTTCGGCAGCAACCTCACCCAGCTGGCCGCCGAGGCCAAGCTTGATCCGGTCGTCGGCCGCCACAACGAGATCGACCGGGTGATCCAGATCCTGGGTCGCCGCACCAAGAACAACCCCGTGCTGATCGGCGAACCCGGCGTCGGTAAGACCGCCATCGCCGAAGGTCTGGCCCAGCGCATCACCCAGGGCGAGATCCCCGACATCCTCGAGGACAAAAGGGTTCTCACCCTCGACATCGGCCTGCTGGTGGCCGGCACCAAATACCGCGGTGAGTTCGAGGAGCGCCTCAAGAAGATCATGGAGGAGATCCGCTCCGCCGGGAACGTGATCCTGGTGATCGACGAGGTGCACACCCTGATCGGTGCTGGCGCTGCCGAGGGCGCCATCGACGCTGCCAACATCCTCAAGCCCGCTCTGGCCCGCGGCGAGCTGCAGTGCATCGGCGCCACCACCCTCGACGAGTACCGCAAACACATTGAGCGCGATGCGGCCCTTGAGCGCCGCTTCCAGCCGGTGATGGTCGGCGAGCCCTCGGTGATCGACACGATCGAGATCCTCAAGGGGCTGCGGGAGCGCTACGAGCAGCACCACCGTCTCAAGATCAGCGATGAGGCCCTGGTGGCCGCCGCCACCCTGGGCGACCGCTACATCAGCGACCGCTTCCTGCCCGACAAGGCCATCGACCTGATCGACGAGGCCGGCAGCCGCGTGCGGCTGCTCAACTCCAAGCTGCCTCCGGCGGCCAAGGAGGTCGACAAGCAGTTGCGCGGCGTGCAGAAGGAGAAGGAAGACGCCGTCCGCCAGCAGGACTTCAGCAAGGCCGGTGAACTGCGCGACAAGGAAGTCGAATTGCGCGACCAGATCCGCTCGATCCTCCAGGCCCGCCGCGACGACGAACCCGCCACTTCCCCTGTCCCTGCCGAAATGGGAGGTTCCTCCTTCGCCGGAGTCGCTCCCCCCGACGACGGCGGCGGCAGCGATGAAAGCCGCGCTCCTTTGGTCACCGAGGAGGACATCGCCCAGATCGTCGCCTCCTGGACCGGGGTGCCGGTGCAGAAGCTCACCGAGAGCGAGTCGGTGAAGCTGCTCAACATGGAGGAGACCCTCCACCAGCGCCTCATCGGCCAAGACGAGGCCGTCAAGGCCGTCTCCCGGGCCATCCGCCGGGCCCGTGTCGGCCTCAAGAACCCCAACCGCCCGATCGCCTGTTTCATCTTCTCCGGCCCCACCGGTGTCGGTAAGACGGAACTCACCAAGGCCCTGGCGGCTTATTTCTTCGGCAGCGAAGACGCCATGATCCGCCTGGACATGAGCGAATTCATGGAGCGCCACACCGTCAGCAAGCTGATCGGTTCGCCTCCTGGCTACGTCGGCTTCAACGAGGGCGGTCAGCTGACGGAAGCCGTTCGCCGTCGTCCCTACACCGTGGTGCTGTTCGACGAGATCGAGAAAGCCCACCCGGATGTGTTCAACCTCCTGCTTCAGCTTCTGGAGGATGGCCGGCTCACCGATTCCAAGGGTCGGACGGTCGACTTCAAAAACACCTTAATCATCATGACCTCGAACATCGGGTCGAAAGTGATCGAAAAAGGTGGTGGTGGTCTGGGCTTCGAGTTCGGCGGCGGCGATGTGGAGGAAACCCAGTACAACCGCATCCGCTCCCTCGTCAACGAAGAGCTCAAGCAGTACTTCCGCCCTGAGTTCCTCAACCGCCTCGATGAAATCATTGTCTTCCGTCAGCTCACCCGCGACGAAGTCAAGTTGATCGCCGAGATCATGTTGAGGGAAGTCTTCGCCCGCATGCAGGACAAGGGGATTGGCATGTCCGTCACCGAGGCCTTCAAGGAGCGTCTCGTCGAAGAGGGCTACAACCCCAGCTACGGCGCCAGGCCCTTGCGTCGCGCTGTGATGCGTCTGCTCGAGGATTCGCTGGCGGAGGAATTCCTCTCCGGCCGGATCAGCGACGGTGATGCCTGTCTGGTGGACGTTGATGACGACAAACAGGTGGTGATCCGCAAGCAGTCGATCACCCCTCCCCTGCCGGAACTGGCCGGTGCCAGCGCCTGAGTCAACGCAACGCCGCTCGGCCGACTTCTACATTTCGATGATCGATCGTCGGCCATGACGGATTCCCTGCAGACCAACGCCATCGCTCCAGCCGTTGTGCTGCGTGGTGGCGGGGCGTGGTCCCAGGCCCTGCCACGCATCGTGGCCCTTGGCCAGCGTCCCTTCCTGCTCGGACGCAGTGCTTCCACCTACGGGCTGCGCCAGCAGCTGCTGGTTGATCTGGAGCGGGCCGGAGCCCACCCGGCGGCCAGTCACGGGTTGCGTGACTGCTGCGAAGAGGATCTGGTGCCCCTGGCCCAGGAGGCCCGTGTCGCCGGCAGTGATGCCCTGATCGCCGCCGGCGGCGGCAAGGTTCTGGATGCGGGCAAGCTGCTGGCCCATCGCCTCGGCCTGCCCTGCATCACGGTGCCCACCAGTGCCGCCACCTGTGCGGGCTGGACGGCCCTGGCCAACCTTTACACCCCTGACGGGGCCTTCCGGGGCGACGTGGCCCTCGACCGTTGCCCCGATCTGATCGTCTTCGACCACGACCTGGTGCGGCAGGCGCCGGTGCGCACCTTGGCCAGCGGCATTGCCGATGCGGTGGCCAAGTGGTACGAGGCTTCGGTGAGCAGCGGTTCCAGTGGCGATGGCCTGGTGCAGCAGGCCGTGCAGATGGCCCGTCTGCTGCGGGATCTGCTGCTGCTGGAGGGGGAAGCGGCCCTGGCGGACCCCAGCAGTGAGGCCTGGGTGCGGGTGGCGGAGGGTTGCGGCCTCACCGCCGGACTGATCGGCGGCATCGGCGGCGCCCGCTGCCGCACCGTGGCGGCCCATGCCGTCCACAACGGACTGACCCAGCTGGCCGCCACCCATGGTCACCTCCATGGCGAGAAGGTGGGATTCGGGGTGTTGGTGCAGCTGTGGCTGGAGGAGCAGTTGGCGGGCAACCGGCTGGCGGCCCAGGCCCGCCGCCAGTTGCTCCCCTTCTTCCGCCGGCTGGGGCTGCCCACCGATCTCGAGGCCCTGGGGCTTGGCGGGGCCACCCTTGAGGAACTGCGCCAGGTTTGCCGCTTCGCCTGTCGGGACGGCTCCGATCTGCACCGCTTGCCCTTCGCGGTGGCCCCCGAAGACCTCCTGGCGGCCATGGTGGGTGCCACCGCTGACCGGCAGCAGGCGTGAGCGCCAGCCGCGTCAGCCCGCCCACTGGCCGCGATCTGGTCAGCGTTGCCGCTGACTCCCTGCTCGACCCGTTGGGCCGCGCCCTGGCCGCCCAGGTGCAGTGGTGGGAGCTGCCCGGGCACCCGGAGCAGTGGCCGGTGGCGGTGCTGGGGGAGGGGCCGCCCTTGCTGCTGCTGCATGGTTTTGACAGTTCCTTCCTGGAGTTCCGCCGCCTGGTCCCCCTGCTGGCGGCAAGCCACCGGCTGCTGATCCCCGACCTGCATGGCTTCGGCTTCTGCCCCAGGCCCGCTGAGCGCGACTACACACCCGAGGCTGTGCTGCGGCACCTGGACGCCTTTCTGAAGGCGTTCGATCGCCAGCAGCCTGCCGGCGGTCAGCCGCTGGGCCTGATCGGCGCCTCGATGGGCGGTGCGGTGGCGGTGGCTCTGGCCCGGCGCCACCCCGGGCGCTTCGAGCGGTTGCTGCTGCTGGCCCCGGCCGGACTCACCGGCCGCCCCATGCCCCTGCCGCCGCTGCTGGATGGGCTGGGGGTGCGCTTCCTGGCCCTGCCGTCGGTGCGCCGCAGCCTCTGCCGCAGCGCCTTTGCCGACCCGGATCGGGACGTGGGCCTGGCGGAGCTGGAGATCGCCTCGCTGCACCTCAAGGCGCCGGGCTGGGCCGAGGCCCTGCGCCGTTTCGCCCGCAGCGGCGGCTTCGCCGGCTGCGGCGATCCGCTGCCCCCTGAGCCCTTGGCGGTGCTCTGGGGCGCCGATGACCGGATCCTGCGCGCCCCGCAGAAGCGGGCCGCCCAGGCCCTGCTGGGCTCTCGCATCAGCGAGCTGGCGGACTGCGGCCACCTGCCCCACATCGACCAGACCGAGCGGGTCGCCGCTGCCTGGCGGGCCGGGGGCTGACCAATCCAGCGCCAACCGACCATCCTGGAGGTCTGGCCCTGCGCCTCGCTCCCCATTCCCCATGACCACGACCTTGCCGCGCCTGGTGGCCGCCCTTCTGCTTGCCGTGTTGATCGGGTTGGCGGGGCTGGGCCTCCCGAGCCGGGCCCAAGCCTCGTTGCTGCACCTGGAGGGGCCGCTGCCGCAGGACCTCGGCGTTCACGGCGGCTCCCTCTCTCCCTGCGCGGCGCCGGCCCACTGCGCGCGGCTCGACTGGGCCCTCAGCGATCCGGCGGCGGCCCTGAGCGCCTTGGTGCCTGTCCTTGAAACCACCGAGGGGGTTCGGATCGTCGAGCGCGAACGTGGCTACCTGCATGCCACCGCCACCAGCCGGCTGTTCGGCTTCGTGGACGATCTCGAACTGCAGGCCCTGCCCTCCGACGGCCTGCTGCAGGCCCGCTCCAGCTCACGGCTGGGGGATTCGGACCTGGGCGTCAACGCCCGTCGGCTCGCGGCGCTGCGGCAGGAATTGCCTGACAGCTGAAGCGTTCGATGGCGCCACGACGGTGCAGGAAACGGGGTTGCTGGGGATCCTCCAGGCTCCACCACCAGAGCCCGTCGGTGTAGCTGGGGGGACCGGCATTGTTGGTGCGGGGCAGCTGCAGACGCAGATCACGCCACTCGAGCAGCACCGTGGCGCCAGGCACCGTGCCGCCGGTGGTGTTGGGGATCCCCGGGGCGTCCACCGCCCCGTTGTCGCTGGTCGCCAGCAGCAGGTCGCCGTCGCAGCGGTAGGGGACGGCCTCCGCCGCCGCCATTGACGGCCCCCCCAGGGCGAGGCAAAGCAGCAGCACCAGGGCCAGCAGCCGACCCGCCAGGGCCTGGGCGCTGCGCAGGGCCCCCTCGATGCGGCCGAAGCCCGGCCCCGCGATGAAATCGCCGCAGAAAGCCACCCGGCTGGCGGGGCAGACCATGGCGGCGGTGGGCAGGCCCGGGGCAACGGGGAAGGCGGCCCCCCAGCGCATCAGCTGACGTTGGGCCACCCCCGCCAGGGCGTCGCCGCCACAGGGCCGATTCGCGAGCCACGGGGCCAAGGCGCCGGCGACGGCCCCCTCCAGGGCGGCCATGTCGGCGGCGTCCTGCTCGTTCTGCTGGATCCCCCTTCCTGCCGCTGGCCCCCCGTTGGCCGCTGGCACCCCGAGACTCCCATGGGCCACGACGGCGCAGCGGCCGTCTGCCAGGGGCTGGATCGACAGCCGCCGCAGCCTCGAGCGCCGCTGGGCTTGGCTGTCAAAGCTGAGCAGCCGGAAGGGCAGGGCCAGCCACCGGGCCGCCGCAGGGTGATGGATCGTCAGCATCAGATTGGTGCGGGCCGCCATGTCCATCCTGGCGATGGCGGCGAGGGCGGCCGCAAGAGCCCCATCGCCCAGGCCCTCCGTTGCGCGCTCCAGCGGCAGCTCCGACCAGCCGAAGCGCTCCATGGCGCGGGGATGGGCCAGCAGGGTGCTCGAGAGCACCAGCCAGTCGGCCTCCCCCAGCACCGCTCCGGTGGCATCGGCCAGGCGCCAGCCCCCTTCAGGGCGAACCTCCAGGTGGTGCACCAGAGTGCCGTAGCGGCTGGTCAGCGTGCCCGGCGGCCCCTGGGCCTGCGCCAGGGTCAGCAGGCCGAGGCAGAGGTCGTCCATGCCCTGGCGGCCCCGATACAAAGAGCCGCGCAGCAGGGGATCGTCCTGGGCCGGCCCCAGTGTCCCCTCGCCCAACAGCACCGCTGCCGGCTCCTGCCAGGGCACGATCCAGCCCCCCTCCAGCAGGGGCGCCACCAGCTCCGGCTCGGGGTCCTCGAGCAGGTTGAGCAGCGGCGCCCCGTGGTCGACGCGCCAACCGGCATCGTGGCGCGAGCGGCGGGTGGCGGCCCGGCCGCCCGGACCCCGACCTGCCTCCCACAGGACGATCGAACCCTCCCAACCGCCGCGCCGCAGCCCGGCGGCCAGGGCACAACCGGCCACCCCGGCGCCGATCACCGCCAGCGATGGCGCGTTTTGGGGCCGCGACTGGCCAGACTCACCCGGGGATCCAGCCATGCCGTGAGGACAATGACGCCTGAAGACAAGACAATCCTGGCCGCGTCCGCCCCCTGGCTGGGGGCCCTGCTCAATGTGGTTCCCGGCCTGGGCACCGGTTACATCTACCAGCGCCGCTGGCGGGCCTACT
>JBBQIH010000085.1:0-9083 GCA_038324725.1 Cyanobacteriota bacterium
CTGCGGCCTCCGACGTCCCCACCGCTGCTGAAGGCCAGCAGGAGCAGCGCCGGGGCGGCGGTGGCGGTGGCGGCGGCCGTGGCGATGCCAAGGGCGACCGCCGGGGCGGCGGCGGCCGCGGCCGCGACAACCGCCGCGGCCAGGAACGCGACTCCGAATGGCAGGAGCGGGTGGTGCAGATCCGCCGTGTCTCCAAGACCGTCAAGGGCGGCAAGAAGATGCGCTTCCGGGCCATCGTCGTTGTCGGCAACGAGCGCGGCCCGGTGGGCGTGGGCGTCGGCAAGGCCGGCGATGTCATCGGCGCCGTCCGCAAGGGCGTGGCCGATGGCAAGAAGCATCTGGTCAAGGTGCCCCTCACCCGCAACAGTTCGATCCCCACCCTCAGCAACGGCCGCGACGGCGCCGCCAGCGTGCTGATCCGGCCGGCTGCCCCCGGTACCGGGGTGATCGCGGGCGGTTCGATCCGCACCGTGCTCGAACTGGCCGGTATCAAAAACGTGCTGGCGAAGCGGCTGGGCTCCAAGACCCCGCTCAACAACGCCCGCGCCGCCATGCAGGCCCTCGAAGGCCTGCGCACCCACAAGGAGACCGCCAAGGAGCGGGGCATCTCCCTCGAGCAGATTTACTCCTGAGGCCCGCCATGACGTCCTTCTCTCTCAACAACCTCCAGCCCCAGAAGGGGTCCCGCAAGCGCAAGCTGCGCAAGGGTCGCGGCATCGCCGCCGGCCAGGGCGCCAGCTGCGGCTTCGGCATGCGTGGCCAGAAGTCCCGCTCCGGCAGCCCCACCCGCCCCGGTTTCGAGGGTGGACAGATGCCCCTCTACCGCCGGATCCCGAAGCTCAAGCACTTCCCGGTCATCAACCCCACCCACTACACCGTGATCAACGTGTCACGGCTGGGTGAGCTGAAGGCGGGCAGCACCGTCAGCCTCGACTCCCTGGAGCAGGCGGGGCTGGTCACCAGCCCCCGCTTCCCGCTAATGGTGCTCGGCAATGGCGAACTCACGGTGAAACTGACGGTCCAGGCCGCCGCCTTCACCGCCTCGGCCCGCGCCAAGATCGAAGCCGCCGGCGGCAGCTGCGAGATCATCGACTGAGCCCGGGCCGTTGCCCTGCCTCCAGCCCGGAGACGTCTGCCCGTAGCCTTGTGCTGCGGCAGGCGGCTCCGGTCGTATCGACCCGTTCCATCCACTCCCGACATCACCATGCTCCTCAGCAGGGGGCGCAATCCGAGCGCCGCTGAAATCCTCGTCCAGCTGGTCCAGTCGAAGGGCCTGCGGGATCGGGTGCTCACCACCCTGGGCCTGCTGCTGCTGGTGCGACTCGGCATCTACATCCCGGTGCCCGGCATCGACCGGGTGGCCTTCCAGGACTTCATTCGCCAGGGTGGCCAGCTGATCGGCTTCCTGGACATCTTCACCGGCGGTGGCCTGTCCACCCTGGGGGTGTTCGCCCTGGGCATCCTGCCCTTCATCAATGCCTCAATCATCATCCAGCTGATGACGGCGGCCCTGCCCCAGCTCGAGGAGCTGCAGAAGAACGAAGGCGAGGCCGGCCGGCGCAAGCTGGCCCAGATCACCCGCTACGTGGCCCTGGGCTGGGGCATCCTGCAGAGCGTCGTTTTTGCCCTCATCTTGCGGCAATACGCCCTGCCGGGCCTGCCGGACTGGCTGTTCGTCGTCCAGACGAGCCTGGCCCTGGTCACCGGTTCGATGGTGGTGATGTGGGTCAGCGAGGTGATCACCGAACGGGGCATCGGCCAGGGGGCCTCCCTGGTGATCTTCATCAACATCGTGGCCACCCTGCCCAAGGCCCTGGGCTCCACCATCCAGCTGGCCCAGAGCGGTGACCGGGCCACGGTGGGCGGCATCGTCGTTCTCGTGCTGGTCTTCCTGGTGACGATCGTGGGGATCATCTTTCTTCAGGAGGGCAGTCGCCGCATCCCGATCGTGAGCGCCAAGCGCCAGGTGGGCGGCGCCAGCAGCCTGGCCTCCCGCCAGAGCTACCTGCCCCTGAAGCTCAACGCCGGCGGCGTCATGCCAATCATTTTCGCCTCGGCCGTGGTGTTCCTGCCGCTCACCATCGCCAACCTCACCAAAAGTGCCTGGCTGATCCGGGTGGCGGGCTATCTCAACCCCACCAGCAGCACCCCCTGGGTCTATGCGTTGGTGTATTTCGCCCTGATCTGCGGCTTCGCCTTCTTCTACGCCTCTCTCACCGTCAACCCGGTGGACATCGCCACGAACCTGAAGCGCTCCGGCGTCGCCATCCCCGGGGTGCGCCCCGGCTCGGCCACCGCTGACTACCTCTCGGGCGTGTCCAACCGACTCACCCTGCTGGGCGGCCTGTTCCTGGGCGCGATCGCCATCATTCCCTCGGCCGTGGAGGGCGCCACCCAGGTGCGCACCTTCCAGGGCCTGGGGGCCACCTCCCTGCTGATCCTGGTGGGCGTGGCGATCGACACCGCCAAACAGGTCCAGACCTACGTGATCTCCCAGCGCTACGAAGGACTGGTCCGGCAATAGTCCCCTTTCCCCCCTTCTTGCCTCCCCATGAAACAGCGTCTCCTCTTCCTCGGCCCCCCTGGCGCCGGCAAGGGCACCCAGGCCGAGCTCCTGGCCGAACACCACCAGCTGCTGCATCTCTCCACCGGAGAACTGCTGCGGGCAGAAGTGAAGGCCGGCAGCGCCCTGGGCCAGGAGGCGGAGGCGGTGATGGCCCGCGGCGAACTGGTCAGCGATGCCCTGGTGCTGGCCATCGTGCGCAGCCGCCTGGAGGGGCACCAGGGGGGCTGGCTCCTGGATGGCTTTCCCCGCAACCTGGCCCAAGCCGAAGCCCTCGACCGGCTGCTGGCCGAGCTTGACCAGCGCATCGAACGGGTGCTGCTGCTGGAGCTGGAGGACGGGGTGCTGATCCAGCGCCTGCTCTCCCGCGGCCGGGCCGACGACAACGAGGCGGTGATCCGCAATCGCCTGGTGGTGTATCAGGAGCAGACCGCCCCCCTGATCGACCACTACCGCCACCTGGGTCTGCTCCGCAGCGTTGACGCCTCCGGCACGGTGGCGGAGATCGGAGGGAGGATCGTAGCCAGCCTTGTTGACTGATGTGATAAGGTAGCTGTTTGCAAATTCGGAGAGCACAACGCCCATGAAGGTGCGTGCCTCAGTCAAGAAGATGTGCGACAAATGCCGGGTGATTCGTCGCCACGGCCGGGTCATGGTGATCTGCACCAACCCGAAGCACAAGCAGCGTCAGGGTTGATTCCCCACGCCTGCACGGCTGCCGCCTTCGGCTGCCACCCCCATTGCCCTCTGATCGTTTCCTGACGTGGCTCGGATCGCCGGTGTCGATATCCCTCGTGACAAGAGGGTTGAGATCTCACTCACTTACGTGTACGGGATCGGGCTCACCAGGGCCCGCAAAATTCTCGCCAAATCGGGGGTCAGCCCCGACATCCGGGTGAAGGACCTCAGCGATGGCGACGTGCAGAAACTGCGCGGCGCCGCCGATTCCTTCGTGCTCGAGGGCGACCTGCGCCGCGAAGAGGGCATGGCCCTCAAGCGCCTGCAGGACATCGGCTGCCTGCGGGGTCGCCGCCATCGCATGGGACTGCCCGTGCGCGGTCAGCGCACCCGCACCAACGCCCGCACCCGCCGCGGCGCCCGCAAGACCGTGGCCGGCAAGAAGAAGTGAGTTGTGGGCCTCCGTGCCCATTCTCCCTTCTCTGCCTGCATTCCCTCCCGGCCCGTGGCCCCTCGCGGCAGCCACCGGGCCCAAGTCCCGCCGGCCTCCATCACCGGAGGCCGTCACCGGGACTCCCCCCCAGTCCTCCGATCACCTCCCTGCCTACGCAGGGTCACCGCCATGGCCAAACCAGCCAAGAAGACAGGCCCCAAGAAGGCCAAGCGCAACGTCCCCAACGGGGTCGCGCACATCCAGAGCACCTTCAACAACACGATCGTCTCCATCACCGACACCGCCGGTGAAGTGGTGAGTTGGTCGTCGGCCGGTGCCAGCGGCTTCAAGGGAGCCCGTAAGGGCACCCCCTTCGCCGCCCAGACCGCCGCCGAAGCGGCCGCCCGCTGGGCCCTCGAGCAAGGCATGCGTCAGATCGAAGTGCTGGTGCGCGGTCCCGGCTCCGGGCGTGAAACCGCCATCCGGGCGCTGCAGGTGGCCGGTCTCGAGATCACCCTGATCCGCGACGTCACCCCCCTGCCCCACAACGGCTGCCGCCGGGCCAAGCGTCGCCGGGTCTGAGTCGTCCGGACTCCTCCGGCCTCCCGCCCGATTCCCCAGGGCCGCTATCGCGGCCACCTTTCCTTTCTCACCTCCTCAGACCGTGTTGCACTACCAGATCGATCGGGTCGAGCACCAGGTTGCCGACGACCGTTCCCAGACGGGCGTCTTCCTGATCGGCCCTCTGGATCGGGGCCAGGCGACCACCCTCGGCAACGCCCTGCGGCGCGTGCTGATCGGTGGTCTCGAAGGAAGCGCCATCACGGCGGTGCGTCTCTCCGGGGTCAACCACGAGTACGCCACTGTTCCCGGTGTGCGCGAGGACGTGCTCGACATCCTGCTCAACTGCAAGTCGGTTCCCGTCAACAGCCGCAGCCGTGATCTGGAGATCGGCCGCCTGGTGGTCAACGGACCGGCCAGGGTCACCGCTTCGGATCTGCAGTTCTCCCCCCAGGTGCAGGTCATCGACGGCGATCGGGAGATTGCCACCGTGGCCGAAGGCCACAGCCTTGAGATGGAGGTCCACGTGGAGCGCGGCATCGGCTACCGGCCGGTGGATCGCCACAACGAGGACACCACCGCCATCGACCTGCTCCAGATCGACGCGGTCTTCATGCCGGTGCGTCGGGTCAACTACACCGTCGATGAAACGGCGGTCGGCGAAGGCGGTTCGGCCCACGAGCGCCTGCGCATCGAGATCGAGACCAATGGCAGCGTCACCCCCGACGACGCCATGGCCCAGGCCGCCAACCAGCTGATGGAGCTGTTCCAGCCCCTGGCCACCCTCACCATGACCGAGGAGCCCGGCCTGGAACCCGAGCCTTCGGCCGAGGCCCAGATCCCCCTGGAGGAACTCAACCTCTCCGTCCGCGCCTACAACTGTCTGAAGCGGGCCCAGGTCAATTCCGTCTCCGACCTCATGGGCTTCAGCTACGAAGACCTCCTGGAGATCAAGAACTTCGGATCCAAGTCCGCCGACGAGGTGATCGAGGCTCTCGAGAGGATCGGCATCTCCCTGCCCCAGAGCCGCACCAGCGGCTGAAAGGCGGTTTCCCCTTCCCCGTTACGCCACCCGCCCCGTCCCCACCATGCGACACCAGTGCCGAGTCCCCCTGTTGGGACGCCCCGCCGACCAACGCAAGGCCATGCTGCGTGGTCTGACCACCCAGCTCATCCGTGAAGGCCGCGTCACCACCACCAAGGCCAGGGCCAAGGCCCTGCGTGATGAAGCCGAGCGCATGATCACCCTGGCCAAGGACGGCACCCTCGCCGCCCGTCGCCGCGCCATCGGCTACATCTACGACAAGCAGCTCGTCCACGCCCTGTTCGACAAGGCCCAGGACCGTTACGGCGATCGCCAGGGTGGCTACACCCGCATCATCCGTACGGTGCGCCGCCGTGGCGACAACGCCGAGATGGCGATCATCGAGCTGGTCTGAAAAGGATCGCCCTTTCGCTGCAGTACGAGGGCTCCTCGTTCCATGGCTGGCAGCGTCAGGCCCACCACAGCAGCGTGCAGGAAACCCTGGAGGGGGCGATCGCCGCGCTCGACCCCCATCGCCCCGCCCAGGCGGTGGCCGCGGGTCGCACCGACACTGGCGTCCATGCCGCCGCCCAGGTGGTCCACTTCGATGCCAGTGGCCCCATCCCCGTGGCCCGTTGGGCCAAGGCCCTCAACGGTCGCCTGCCGCCCACGATCCGGGTGAGGGCCGCCGCCGAGGTGCCCGCCGACTGGCACGCCTGCTACAGCGCCACCTGCCGGCGCTACCGCTACACGATCTTCAACGCCCGCACCCCCAACCTGTTCCTGGCCCCCTGGAGCTGGCATCGCTACCAGTGGCGCCTCGATGAGACCCGCATGGCCCGCTGCCTCGAAGCCATGGTCGGGGAGCACGACTTCTCCGCTTTCCAGCGGGCCGGCAGCCGCCGCGCCCATGCCCGCACCACCCTGCAGGAGGTGCGGATCGATCGCCAGGGGGATCTGCTGGTCACCGAGGTGCAGGCCAGTGGCTTTCTCTACGGCATGGTGCGCCTGTTGATGGGTCAGCTGGTGGCCGTGGGGGAGGGACGCCTCGAGGCTGAGGAGTTCCTGCAGCGCTGGCGCAGCGGCGCCCGCCACGCCGTGAAGGAGGCGGCGCCGCCCCAGGGCCTGTGCCTGCTGCGGGTGGGGTACCCAGAGGACCTGTTCCCTGAGGCTGCCTGGTATGATTGTCAACCGCGATTTCTGTTGGAATCGCGCGATCCTCCCGCCGATCCGTTCGTCGGTGATCCGATCGGTTGAGCGGCCTGCAGGAGCCCCGTTCCGTGGCCCCATGCGGAGCGTGTCTTTGCCGAATTCGCCGGATCCGGCGACACGGTAGGGTCGAATCTCCCTGTCCCGACCCATCCGGCTGCGATGGGCTCACCCCAAACCGGCCCGCCGGCGCGATGAACAAGACAACCACACCCTCCATTGATTCGCTTGATCGCCAGTGGTATCTGGTCGACGCTGCGGATCAGACCCTCGGCCGTCTCGCCAGCGAAGTGGCCCAGGTGCTGCGCGGCAAGAACAAGCCCACCTTCACGCCTCACCTCGACACCGGTGACTTCGTGGTGATCATCAACGCCGACAAGGTGCGCGTCAGCGGCAACAAGGCCACCCAAAAGATCTATCGGCGCCATTCCGGCCGTCCCGGCGGCATGAAGACCGAAACCTTCGAGCACCTCCAGGCCCGTCTGCCGGAGCGCATCATCGAGAAGGCCATCAAGGGCATGCTTCCCCACAACGCCCTGGGCCGCCAGCTGTTCCGCAAGCTCAAGGTCTATAAGGGCGCCGAGCATCCCCATGCCGCCCAGCAGCCCCAGCCCCTCGCCCTCGATCCCGCCGCCGCCGCCCAATGACCAGCACCTCCAACCGCGTCGTCTACTGGGGCACCGGCCGTCGCAAGACCGCCGTGGCCCGTGTGCGGGTCGTCCCCGGCAGTGGCAGCGTCACCATCAACGGCCGCCCCGGTGACAACTACCTCAACTACAACCCCGTCTACCTGGCGGCGGTGAAGGCCCCCCTGCAGACCCTGGGCCTCGAAGCCCAGTACGACCTGCTGGTCAACGTGCGCGGCGGTGGTCTCACCGGCCAGGCCGATGCCATCAAGCAGGGTGCGGCCCGCGCCCTTTGCGATCTGTCCCCCGACAACCGCAAGCCGCTCAAGATCGAAGGCCACCTGAGCCGCGATCCCCGGGCCAAGGAGCGTCGCAAGTACGGCCTCAAAAAAGCCCGCAAGGCTCCCCAGTTCTCCAAGCGCTGATCTCCGTCATGCCGAAAGCCGACATCCATCCCACCTGGTATCCGGACGCCAAGGTGATCTGCAATGGGGAGGTGGTCATGACCACCGGCTCCACCCACCCCGAGCTCACCGTCGACGTGTGGAGTGGCAACCACCCCTTCTACACAGGCACCCAGAAGATCCTCGACACCGAAGGCCGGGTGGATCGCTTCATGCGCAAGTACGGCATGGGCAGCACCGATTCCGCCTCCGGAGCCAAGAAGGCCGCCAAGCCCGCCGAAGCTCCGGCTGCCGCCGTCGAGGCTGAAACGCCAGTCGCCACCGAAGCCTGAACCTTTCAGCCTGAGATCCTCAGGATGAAGCCGGCCGCCCGAATCGGACAGCCGATTCGGCCCGGTCTTTCTCTCGCCGGGTGCCACCAGCACCCGGCTTTTTCCGTTTCGGGTGCCGCCCATGGATTCCGAACTGCTGCAATCCCGGCTGGATACCGCCTGCCGCACCTTCCAGACCCTGGAGCGCCAGCTGGCGGACCCGGCGGTGGCCTCCGATCCGGCCCGTCTGCAATCGATCGCCCGGGAGCGGTCGCGGTTGGAGCCCCTCGTCAATGATTACCAGCGGCTGCGCAAGTTGGAGCAGGAACGGGAGGAGGCCCGCTGCCTGCTGAAGGCCCACCGCGACGACCCCGCCGCCGAGGAGCTGGTGGCCCTGGCCAGCGAGGAGCTGGTCAGCCTCGAGGGCCTGATCGCCGCCCTGAACACCCGGCTGACCCTGAGCCTGCTGCCCTCCGATCCCCGCGACGAGCGCAGCGTCATGCTGGAGATCCGCGCCGGGGCCGGCGGCGACGAGGCCAGCCTCTGGGCGGGCGATCTGGCCCGCATGTACGAGCGCTACGCCCAGAGCCAGGGCTGGCAGGTGCAACCCATCAGTGCCTCGGAGGCCGACCTGGGCGGCTACAAGGAACTGATCCTCGCCATCCGTGGGGATGGGGTCTACAGCCAGCTGAAGTTCGAGGCGGGCGTGCATCGCGTGCAGCGGGTGCCGGCCACCGAATCCCAGGGTCGGGTGCATACCTCCACCGCCACCGTGGCGGTGATGCCTGAGGCCGATCCGGTGGAGGTGCAGATCGATCCGGGCGATCTGGACATCAGCACGGCCCGCTCAGGCGGCGCCGGTGGCCAGAACGTCAACAAGGTGGAAACGGCCGTCGACCTGCTGCACAAACCCACCGGCATCCGGGTGTTCTGCACCCAGGAACGCTCCCAGATGCAGAACCGGGAGCGGGCGATGGAGATCCTGCGGGCCAAGCTCTACGAGCGCCAGCTGGCGGAAGCGAACGCCGAAGAGCGCTCCGTGCGTCGCGCCCAGGTGGGCAGCGGCGACCGCAGCGAGAAGATCCGCACCTACAACGCCAAGGACAACCGGGTGACCGACCATCGACTGGGACGCAACTTCTCCCTCGAGCCCGTGCTGGCCGGCCAGATCGAGGACCTGATCGGCGCCTGCATCGCCGAGGAGCAGCGCCAGGGCCTCGAAGCGCTCGCCCTCGAGGCCTCCGGCACCGGTGGGTGAGAGGAGTGGATGGGCA
>JBBQIH010000086.1:0-9026 GCA_038324725.1 Cyanobacteriota bacterium
GATCCAGGGGCGCCGACTCCCCCCAGCCAAAGCCGCCCTCAGGGGCCTGCAGCCGCAGCAGCCAGCCCCGTTTCGCCGCCACCGTGCCCGCCGCCGTCTGCAGCGGCCGGGTCAGCGGGAAGGCAAAGGGCCTGCTCTCCAGCCCCAGCCGGCCCTCGGGCCTCCCCCCGCTCGCAGGGGCGCTCACCGGCCCGCCAGCCCCATCAGCCAGGGGCCAAGGGCCAGGCCACAGGCGAGCCCCAGGCCGTTGAGGGCCTGGAAGCGCAAGGCCAGAAACTTGCTGCCGACGATGCTCTCAGGCCTGTGGTGCTCTTCGCCCAGGAGCCGGATCAGCTCGCGGGCCGGGGGCAGCCCGATCGCCCCCAGCAGGGCCGTGAGGGGCCACCAGCCCAGTAGCACGGGCGCCCACTGCAGCGCCAGGGCCGTGGCCACGAACCAGGGCACCAGGGCCGCGGCCCGCCGGCTGCCGAGGCGCACCACCGGCGAGCGCTTGCCGTGGGCGGCGTCCTGCTCCACCTGGTGGAAATGGGAGCAGAACAGCACCAGGCTGGTGGCCACCGCCGGCCCGCTGCCCAGCACCAGCGCAGGTCCCCAAGGCACCCCGCCGGCTCCCTCCCCAGCCGGGGCCAGGGCCAGCAGGGCGGCAGCCGTGGCGCAGGGGCCGAAGGCCAGCCAGCAGAGGGGTTCCCCCAGGCCGCGGTAGCCGAGACGGAACGGCGGCCCCTGGTAGAGGTAACCCAGGCCGCAACAGAGCAGCACCAGCAGCAGCACCAGGGCGCTGCTGCGCAGGGCCACCAGGGCCATCAGGGCCAGCCCGAGCAACAGGCAGCCGTTGGCCAGCCATAGCACCCGGTCGCGCCGGCCGGTGAGGTTGACCACGGAATGGGGCTTGCCGTGGGTGTCCACGCCGGTGTCGGCATCGAAGACGTCGTTGGCGAGGTTCTCCCAGGCCAGCAGCAGCACCGCCGCCAGCAGGAACAGCAGCAGCTGGTCGGGCCGCAGGCCCAGCCCCTGGCCGAGCCGCCAGCCAGCCGCCAGCAGCACCGGCATCACCGCCACGGCGTACATGGGCCATTTCACGGCGGCACGCCAGAGGCGGCCGCGATCGGCGGCGGCGACGCCACCCGGGGAGTAACGGCTTGCGACGACCTGTGGCTCTGACATGGGGGCCGCGGGCGTTGGGCAGGGAAAGGCCCATACATTTGAGCAGCCTTCCGCCCGGACCCGCGGCCCCTTGGTGCAGGCCCCTGCCACCTTCTCGGCGCTGCTCTCGGCAGCCACCGCCGCCAGCCGGCGTCTGGAGGAGGAGGGAGTGCTCAGCCTGGCCCTGCCGCTGGGGCCCCTCGACCCCCTCGTGGCCTTGCCCCACCTGGGCAGCACCGGCGACTTCCGCTTCCTCTGGGACGGTGCTCCAGGGCTCAGCATCGCCGCCGCCGGCCTTTGCAATGGCCTGGAGCTGAGTGGTCCGCGCCGGTTCGAGCTGGCCCAGCGCTTCAGCAGCCTGAGCCTGAACCGCCTGGCCCGGGAAGCAGGCCCCTGTCCCGCCCTGGCCAGGCCAAGGGTGCTGCTGGCCTTCGCCTTCTTCGAGAGCCCCCTGCTGCCCGGTACCGGCGCAGCGGGGGTGCAGGCGGTCCTGCCCAGCTGGCAGCTGAGCCGCCAGGGGCGCCACTGCTGGCTGCGGCTGCAACGTGCCCTCGGTGGCGGCATCACGGCCCGCAGCGTGGCCGAGGAGCTCTGGGACACCCGCCAGCGGCTTACGGCCCTGGGCGGTTCTGGGCACCCCGGCATCGACCAGGCGGCACCGGTGGGCATCGCCCAAGGCTCCAACTGGCAGGCGGGCTACCGCTCCGCCCTGGATCGGGCGCTGGAGCTGGTGGATGGCGGCGAGCTGCAGAAGCTGGTGCTGGCGGTGCGCCAGCAGTTGGTGCTGGATGGTCCGCTCGATCCCCTCAGCCTGCTGTCCCACCTGCGCCGCAGCCAGCCCGGCAGCTGTCGCTTCCTCTGGCAGCGATCGGAGCGGGAAGCCCTGGTGGGGGCCTCACCGGAGCGGCTGCTCACCCTGCGGCAGGGCCAGCTGCGCAGCGATGCCCTGGCCGGCACGGCCCCCCTGGGGGAGCCGTCCGACGAGCTGCTGCAATCGCGCAAGGACCGCCACGAGCATGAGCTGGTGGTGGAAACGATCACGGCCGTGCTGCAGAAGGCGGGCCTCGAACCGCGCCGCCCACGGCGGCCGCGGCTGGCCCGCCATGGTTCCCTGGTGCATCTGCACACCCCGATCACGGCCTCCCTGCGGGGCCAGGCCCCACTCACCCTGGCCGAAGCCCTGCACCCCACCCCCGCGGTGGCGGGCCTGCCCCGGCGAGAGGCGATGGCCTGGCTGCGCAGCCTCGAGCCCTTCGAGCGGGGTCACTACGCCGCACCGATCGGCTGGATCGACACCGAAGGCGACACGGATCTGCGGGTGGCCATCCGCAGCGGCACCCTGCGGGGCCGGCAGCTGGAGCTGACAGCCGGGGCGGGGCTGGTGCGCGGATCCCACCCCGAGCGGGAGCTGCAGGAGGTGGCGCTCAAGCTGGGGGTCCTGCAGCAGCAGCTCAACCTGCCGTTGGCGGCCTCCTTCAGCTGACCAGCAGGCGCTCGATGACCTGATCGGCCAGAGGGCGGCGCCCCAGCCACTCCACCTCCCGCACCCCGGTGGGGCTGGTGACGTTGATCTCACTGAGCCGGCCATCGATCACATCGATGCCAACGAAGAAGAGCCCCTCGGCCCGCAGCACCGGTGCCAGCTCAGCGCAGATGCGCTGCTCGGTGTCGCTGAGCTCGGCGGCGACGGGGGCGCCCCCCAGGGCCAGGTTGCTGCGGAACTCGCCTGCCTTGGGCAACCGGTTCACGGCTCCCAGGGGCTCCCCATCCACCAGCAGGATGCGCTTGTCGCCGGCGCTGACCCCCGGCAGAAAGGCCTGGACCATCACGGGCAGCGTTTCCTGGAGGGTGACCAGCTCCAGCAACGCCTTCAGGCCGGGAGCCGCCGCCGTGGCCCGCACCACCCCCTGACCGGCCCGCCCCGCCAGGGGCTTGAGCACCACCTCCTCGTGGCCGGCGGCGAAGGCCGCCAGCTGCTCCACCCGCGCACTCACCATCGACGGCGCCATCAGATGGCTGAAGCGCAAGGCGCCCAGCTTCTCGTTCCAGGCCCGCAGGGCCGCCGGGCGATTGAGGACGCGCACGCCGATGGCTTCGGCCATCTCCAGCAACTGGGTGGCGTAGAGATAGGCCTCGTCGACGGGTGGATCCTTGCGCATCCAGATCCAGCGGAAGTGATCCAGCGGCAGCTCGCGGAGCTCACCGGCCTCGTACCAGGGCTCCGGCACGGCCCAGCCGTCCGCCGTGGCGGCCATCTCCGCCAGTCGCAGCGGCTGGACCCAGGCCCTGGGCCGGTGGATGCCATCACCGGCCCCGGCGGTGGAGAGATCCGCCTGGGTGCAGACCCAGACCTCCAGACCCGCCCGCTGGGCCGCCTGCATCAGGGCCACGCTGGAATCCTTCGCCGGCCGCAATCGCGTGATCGGATCGACCACGAACAGCTGGGCCTCCCGGTCGCCGGTCACGCGGCCAGACGCAGGAGGGCGGCCAGCTCGCCGGCAGTATTCAGTTTCTGCAGTTCGACATAGCCGCCGATGAGGATGCCGTCGATGAAGATCTGGGGAACGCTCGCGCGACCTCCCGAGCGTTTCATCATCACTTCCTTGTTGATCTCATCGTCGTCAATGATGAATTCGTTGTAGGTGACGCCGAGCCGATCAAGCAGGCCCTTGGCCCGGATGCAATCGGAAGAGAAGCGATAAGTGTAGATCTCGACTTTCGCAGGAGGCTTCACCTCCAAGGTGTCCTGCCCGGACTGCTCTGGGGGGACTCCTTGTAACTCCATCCAGTCGCTCACGACCTACTCCCACGCATCTTAGGGCGCCTTCCATCCCCGAGCTCATCGATTCGAAAACGGGTCCGCAGCCAACGCCACCTCCCCCCAGCATCATGGGGCCTGGGTCTTGTGCCGTGCGTCGCCCGTCGGATCCATGCCCCTGCGTTCTCCTTCGACCCAGCAGATCCGCAATGCCCTGCAGGTGGGATTCGCCGGCTTCCTGGCCGCGGGCATCCATGCGGCGGCTGGCCCGGGGGTCAATGCGGTGGACGGGTTCTATGTGGTCTACGGCGCAGCGCGGAGCCTGCTGCCGACGCCGGAGGCCTCACGGGAAGCGGCCTGGGCGCGGATCGTGGGGACCGTGTTCGGTGGCGCCGTGGTGGTTCTGCTCACCCAGGCCCTGAACAACTGGCTCGCCATCGGCGTCGGCTACGTCCTGATCCAGCTGCTGGGACGTCGGCTGGGACTGGGGCCATCCGCCCTGATGAATGCGGTGATCATGACGGTGCTGATCCTGGCGATCCCCGCCCATGCCCGGATGGGCGGCTGGTACGTGGTGGACAGGACCGGATGGCATCTGCTCGGACTCCTGGTGGGGATGGCCGTGGAGCGCCTGTTCTGGTTCCGCTCCCCGCTGCAACGGCTGGAGGCCAGCGAACGACATCTGCTGGGCCGGATCGAGGCCCTGCTGGATGGAACGGCCCAGGAATCAGCGGACCAGTTGATCAGCTCCTACGCCGAACACTGCACGGTTCGCAGCACGGTGCTGCGTAGCCCCCACGCCCATCAGCTCGAACGTGAGCCGATGCTCCAGCGTCACGAGGCCCTGGAGCAGGGGCTGCGGCACGCCGTCGCCCTCTGCCGGGCGCCGGCCGTGCTGCGCAGCATCGACGCCGACGCCTGCCGGGAGGCCCTGGCCCGGTTGCGGGCCCAGGCCGCTGTCTCGTGAGCGGCCCGGGGCGGGCGGCCCTGATTCTGCGCAACGGGACCGTGCTGGCCCTGGTGGTGGCGGCCTCCAACCATCTGGTGCTTCCGGAGGGGCTGTTCCTGGCCCTGGGGATGCTCACGGTGCTCGAGGCCGACCTGGGAGGCGGGGTGCTGGCCGGCCGGGAGCGGATCATCGGCACCTTGCTGGGACTGCTCGCCGTGGTGATCAGTGCGGGGATCCTCGGCAGCCTGTCCAGCGCGCTCGGGGTGTTCGTGGGGCTGACCCTCGTGCGGCTCTTTTCCTTCGCCGCCGGACTGGGCAGCGGCTTTGTGGTGGGCGGGCATGTGGTGGCGGGCAGCCTGATGCACCACGGCGCCGACTGGTGGTTCTACGGCTTCTGGCGTGCCGTGATGACGATCCTGGGCGTGGCCGTCGGGACGCTGGTGTCGCGGCACATCTACAGCCAGCGGACCGCCAACACCTGGCAGCGCTCCTGTGACGGCTGGCTGCTGGACCTGGCCCATTCGCTGGTCAGCCTGGCGGCTATTCCCGAGCCGGAACAGCACTTCGCGGCCCTGCGGGAACGCCGCAACGCCCTGCGTCGTCAGCTGCCGCAGCTGGCCGCGGAACAGTCGCTGATCCACGGTCACCCGGACGATGCCGTGCTGCAGGCCCAGCAGCAGCTGCAGCACGGCAGCACGGTGATGAGCGCTGCGCGGGATCTCTGCCTGCTGCTGCGGGAGGGTCCAGCAACCGTCCTGGCGCCGGCTGGGCTGATCCCGCGTCTGCTCAGCTGCGGCAGGACCCGGCTGGAGGACCTGATCCAGGGCCATCCCTCCCCTGACACGGCCGGGGAGCTGCCCCGCTGCCAGACCCTGCTGCGCGCAGCCCTGGAGGAGCAGCTGCAGACGGCCTCGGCGACGGATCCGCCCAGCTCGGACGCCCGCAACCAGCTGCTGATCGCCAGTCGGCTGCTGCTGCTGCCGGACGCCCTGATCCGGCTGCCCCGCTCCCCGCACCGCCCGTCGCTGCCGGAGGCAGCCCGCTGATAGGGTCGCACCAATGCCGATAGTCACGTCCCCCATTGCTGGATCTCACCGACTTCAAACGCGATCTCTCCGAACTCACCGACCGCCTGGGCCATGCCCAGGACTGTCTTTGACGTACCGGCCCTGAAGGCGCGTCAACGGGACCTCGAACAGCTGGCCTCCCAGCCTGGCTTCTGGGATGACCAGCCCACGGCGCAGAAGAAGATGCGTCAGTTGGATGACGTCAAAGCCCAGCTGGAGCAACTCTCCGCCTGGCAGGCCAGCGTGAATGACGGCCAGGCCACCCTGGAGCTGTACGACCTGGAACCCGACGACGAGTTGTTGGCGGAGTCGAACACCTCGCTGCAGTCACTGCGCGCCGACCTCAACCGCTGGGAACTGGAGCGCCTGCTCAACGGCCCCTACGACAAGGAGGGCGCCGTGATCTCGATCAATGCGGGTGCGGGCGGCACCGACGCCCAGGATTGGGCCCTGATGCTGATGCGGATGTACACCCGCTGGGCCGAGGACCACGGCATGAAGGTGAGCGTGGACGAACTCTCCGAAGGGGAAGAGGCGGGCATCAAGAGCTGCACGATCGAAATCGACGGTCGCTACGCCTACGGCTACCTGCGCAACGAGAAGGGCACCCACCGCCTGGTGCGGATCTCGCCCTTCAACGCCAACGACAAGCGCCAGACCAGCTTCGCCGGGGTGGAAGTGATGCCGAAGCTCGATGAGGACGTCAAGCTCGACATTCCCGAGAAGGACCTGGAAGTCACCACCTCCCGCTCCGGCGGCGCCGGCGGTCAGAACGTCAACAAGGTGGAAACAGCGGTGCGCATCCTGCACATCCCCACCGGCCTGGCAGTGCGCTGCACCCAGGAGCGCTCCCAGCTCCAGAACAAGGAAAAGGCCATGGCCCTGCTGATGGCCAAGCTGCTGGTGATCGCCCAGGAGCAACGGGCGGCGGAAATCGCCGACATCCGCGGCGACATCGTCGAGGCCGCCTGGGGCAATCAGATCCGCAACTACGTCTTCCACCCGTACCAGATGGTGAAGGACCTGCGCACCGCCCAGGAGACCACCGACGTGCAGGGGGTGATGAACGGCGCTCTGGATCCCTTCATCCAGGCGCTGCTGCGCCAGGGTGTGGAGATCGCCGCCGACGCGGCCGCCTGATCCCCCTGCTCCAGCCACTCCATGCCCGAACCCGCCACTTCCAGCGCCGCTGCCCCCGGCCAGGAGAACCCAAGCTTCGTGAAGCTGGCCATGCGCAACATGGTGCGCAAGGGACGCCAGAGCCTGCTCCACTTCGGCCTCACCGCCGTCGGTCTGTGCGGTTTCCTGTTGCTGATCGCTTGGCTGGGGCGGCCCAGCCTGCCCGGATGAGCGCACCGATGACAGACCCAGCGGCGGGGTCAGCGCCGGAGATCGATCTGGCCTTCAGCCTGGAGCCGGGGGCCGCCGCCGTGGCTACCCCAGGCAGCCCCCTGGTGGATCCCGCCCTGGCCGAAACGCTCTGGGGCAACCACCTCGGAGCCTGGCTGGCCCAGCTGGGGCCGGAGCTGCCGGCCCAGCTGCGGGCGCCGGGCTACAGCCTGGGGCTGCAACTCTGCGACGACGCCACCATCGCAGGCCTCAACCAAACCTGGCGCCACCGCAGCGGCCCCACCGACGTGCTGGCCTTCGCCGCCCAGGAGGAGGCTTCACCGGCCCCAGAGGGGTGCGGCGAGGCCTGGCTGGAGCTGGGCGACATCGTCATCTCCCTGGACACGGCCCAGCGGCAGGCCCACGACGCCGGCCACGGCCTGGCCGAGGAGCTGTTGTTTCTGGCCAGCCACGGGCTGCTCCATCTGCTGGGCTGGGACCACCCCGACGAGGGCAGCCTGGCGGCCATGCTGGAGCGGCAGACGGCGCTGCTGCAGGCGTCGCCGTCCTGACAAAGGCTGTTCGCCACGTCCAACAGCGGTAGTGTTCGCCTTGCCCCTCCAACGGCGGTGCGATGCCAATGCTCGTTCCCGAGGAACAACCGCCGGCTCTGCGCGACGTGACCAGTGACGTTCAGCGGCGCGGCAGGCGCCTGCGGGTGGGGGCCTGGAAAGTGGCCGGCGACCTACCGGCGAGCTTCCGCTATGCCGCCCAGGGTCTGGCCTACGGCTTCGCCAGCCAGCGCAACTTCCGCATCCACGTCTTCACCGGTGTTGTGGTGTTCGGCCTGGGGCTGTGGCTGCGGCTGGCCGCCGATCGCCTGGCCGTGCTGGTGCTGACCGTGGCGGCGGTGCTTGTGCTGGAGCTGCTCAACACCGCCACCGAGGCGGTGGTCGACCTGGCCATCGGCCGCCAGTTCCACCCCCTGGCCCGCATCGCCAAGGACTGCGCCGCCGCCGCCGTGCTCGTCGCCGCTCTCTCCTCGCTGCTGATTGCCCTGCTGCTGCTCGTGCCCCCCCTGCTGATCCGCCTCGGCGTCTAGGCCATTCCCATGCTTCTGGTTCTCGACAACTACGACAGCTTCACCTTCAACCTGGTGCAGTACCTGGGTGAACTGGCCGCCGATCATCCCCTGGCCGCCGAGGTGCGGGTGGAGCGCAACGACGCCCTCGACCTGGAGCAGATCCGGGCGCTCGAGCCGGCGGCGATTCTCATCTCTCCTGGCCCCGGCGATCCGGACCAGGCCGGGGTCTGTCAGGAGGTGCTGCGGGAACTGGGGCCCACCGTGCCGGTGCTGGGGGTCTGCCTGGGGCACCAGTGCCTGGCCCAGGTGTTCGGAGGGCGGGTGGTGCGGGCCGGGGAGCTGATGCACGGCAAGACATCGCCGGTGCACCACCGGGGCGCGGGGGTGTTCGAAGGCCTGCCCGAACCCCTCACCGCCACCCGTTACCACAGCCTGATCGCCGAGCGCGACAGCCTGCCCGACTGCCTGGAGATCACCGCCTGGCTGGAGGACGGCACGATCATGGGGTTGCAGCACCGGCAGCATCGCCATCTGCAAGGGGTGCAGTTCCACCCGGAGAGCGTGCTCACCCAGGCCGGTCACCAACTGCTGGCCAATTTCCTGCGTCAGGCGGCCCACTGCTAGTTTCGCGCCACATGACCAATTCCATGGTTCACCCCACCTGCAGGTCCAAGGCGCCGCTGCGCAGGAAAACGG
>JBBQIH010000087.1:0-9008 GCA_038324725.1 Cyanobacteriota bacterium
GCTACGGCCGCTGGCTGGCGGAGGCCGCCCAACAGGAAGCCGCCGGCCGGCCAGTGGTGCTGCTGGGCCACTCCCTGGGGGGAAGCCTGGCGCTCCATGCGGCGCCCCTGCTGGGGGGGCAGCTGCGGGGTCTGGTGCAGATCGCGGTGGGGGGCGGGGTGTATCAGCCGCGCCCCTTCGCCCGGGTCCGCCGGGGAGGGGCCGCCTTTCTGCGCTGGCGACCGGTCTGGGCGGCCCAGCTGCCCGGTACAGACGCGATCCGAAGTCCCCTGTTGGCGGATGGCCGCGCCGCACGGGGACTGCTGGCCTGCAGCACCAACCGGGGCGCCGTGCGCCAGCTGCCCCGGCTCGCCGCCGAACTCCAGGTGCCCAGCCTGTGGATCGCCGGCAGCCGCGACCAGGTGATGCAGCCCCGGTATGTGCGCCACCTGGCCGGCTACAGCCCCGATCACCAGCTCGCCATCCTCAACGGCCTTGGGCACCTGCCGATGGGCGAACAACCGCGCCAGCTGGCCGCCCTGATCGACACCTGGCTGGAGGAGGAGCTGGAGCTGCCCACCCAGACCCAAGGGCCTCAGAGCGTGGCCAGCCCTTTTTCCTGCAACTCCGCCAACTGGGCATAGAGCCCCCCGACGGCACGCAACTCACGGTGGTTGCCCTCCTCGATCAGACGACCGCGGCGCAGCACCAGGATGCGATCGGCGGCTTCGACGGTGGCCAGCCGGTGGGCGATCACGATGGCGGTGCGGCCGCTGAGCAGGGTGTCGAGGTCCCGCTGCAGGGTGGCCTCGGTGGAGGGGTCCATGAAGGCGGTGGCCTCGTCCATCACCAGAACGGAGGGGTCGCGGATCGCCACCCGCGCCACGGCCAGCAGCTGGCGTTCGCCGGAGGAGAGGTTGCCGCCCCGCTCCCGCAGCTCGGTGGCCAGGCCATCCCCCAGCCGGCCCAGCAGGGGGGTGAGGCCGAGATCGCCGCAGATCCGCTCCAGATCGGCCTCACTGATGTCGGCATCGAGGCGCAGGTTGTCGGCCACGTTGCCGCTGAACAGGAACGTGTCCTGCAGCACCACCCCCAGGCGGCGGCGCAGGGTGGCGATGGGAAGCTCGCGGATGTCCACCCCATCGAGACGGATGCTGCCCTGCTGGGGTTCGTAGAGCCGGCAGAGCAGCCGGATCACGGTGGTCTTGCCGGATCCGGTGGGACCCACGATCGCCACGTGCTCGCCAGGGGCGATGCGGAAGGAGAGATCGGTGAGGATCGGATCGTCGGGGCGGTAGGCGAAGGAGACGTTCTCGAACTCCACTTCGCCGGGGCTGAAGCGTTCGGCTCCGGAGAGCACGGCGGCGGGACTGCGCTGGCTGGTGGGCAGATCGGCGATCTCAATCGGCTGCTCGAGCAATTCACCGATGCGCTCGACGGCGGTGAGCCCCCCCTGGATCTGGGTGAAGCGCTCCGCCAGTTGCCGCAGGGGGTCGAACACCCGCTGGGAAAAGAGGATGAAGGTGGTCAGGGTGCCCAGGCCCATCGCCCCGCCGGTGACCATGGCGCCGCCGAGGGCCAGCACCATCGCCACGGCCGCCAGGGCCACCCACTCGATGAAGGCCGAGATGGAGCTGTCGTAAAAGATCGTGCCGGTGACGGCCTGGCGATAGGCGTCGGTGGTGTGGGAGAAGCGCTCGCCGTTGACGGCCTCCCGCCGGAACATCTGCACCACCTCCAGTCCCTGGAGATTTTCCTGCAGGTCGGCGTTGAGCTGGCCCAGCTCCTCCCGCACCCGGTACTTGGCCTTGCGGTAACGGCCCTGCAACCAGAGCACCCCCATGGTCACGGGCACCTGGCTGGCCAGCAGCAGCAGCCCCAGCCGCCACTCGATCGACAGCATGGTGAGGCCGATCACCAGCAGGGTGACCAGATCGGAGAGCACCCCCACCGCTCCACTGCCAAACACCTCCGCCAGGGCATCGACGTCGCTGGTGAGGCGGGTGAGCAGCTTGCCCACCGGGGTGCGGTCGTGGAAACGCAGCGACAGGGCCATCGCGTGGCGGAACAGGTCGTCGCGGATGCGGGCGGTGAGCCGCTGACCCACCACCTGCACGTTGTAGGTCTGGGTGCCCTGCAGGGAGAGCCGCAGCAGCACCGCCGCCAGCAGCAGCAGCACCAGCAGCCGCAGGGCCACCGGGTCCGGCAAGGGAGCCAGCCAGGGCAGCACCTCCTCGTCCCGGAGCTTGGAGATCACCTGGCCCACCAGCAACGGCTGCACCGAGGCCGCCAGGGCCAGGGGGATCAGCAGCAGCAGGGACAGCAGCAGACGCTTGCGATCCCGACCCAGATAGGGCAAAAGACGCCGCAGTCGCTGGCCATCGAGACTGCTCATCGGAGGGGTACCGGAGCAGGGACCTGGATGGCGGCAACGCGCTCGACCAGGCCCTGGAGGGCCCCGTCATCGAGGCGCAGGGCCAGGGGATGGCCGATCAGGCGGGCCGTGCTGGTGAACAGATCCTCGATCGCCACCAGGCCATTGTCCCGCAGGGTGCGGCCGGTGGCCACCAGGTCGACGATCGCCTCGGACATGCCCGTGATCGGACCGAGCTCCACCGATCCGGTGAGGTGGATCAGCTCCACCGGCAGATCCAGCTGATCGAAGAACGCCTCGGCGCAGCGGGTGAACTTGCTGGCCACGCGGCAGTGGGCCGGCAGATCGGCGGCCCGCCGGTAGCCGCTGCTGGCTTTCACCGCCACCGCCATGCGGCAGCCGCCGAAGCCGAGGTCCACCAGCTGGGCCACCGGGAGCTGGTGCTCCCGCAGCACGTCGTACCCGACCACCCCGAGCTGGGCCTGGCCATAGGCCACGTACACCGGCACATCGGCGTTGCGCACCAGCAGGGCCCTGGCCGTGCCACAGCGGCTCGGCACCATCAACAGGCGATTGTCCTCGTCCAGCAGATCGGAAAAATCCAGACCGGCCGCAGCGAACCGGCGAACCGAATCCTTCAGCAGGGCGCCCTTGGCCAGGGCGACGGTGATCGGGGATCGCTGGTTGGCGGTGATCATGGAAGCCAGCAGCAACCTGGACTGTAACGATGCAGGATCATGCCCAAGACCGGCCCGAGGCCGCGCTGCAGGTGGTGCTGCTGCCGGTGCTGCGGGACAACTACCTGTTCGTGCTCCATGACGGCCGGCAGGCGGCGGTGGTGGATCCGGCAGTGGCGGACCCGGCGATCGCCTGGCTGAAGCAGCGGGATCTGGAGCTGGTGGCGGTGCTGCAGACCCACCACCACAGCGATCACATCGGCGGTACCCCCGCTCTGCTGCGGGAATGGCCCCGCTCTGAGGTGGTGGCGGCCCGCTCCGACCGGGAGCGGATCCCCTTCCAGACCAGGGGGGTGGCCGGTGGGGATCGTTTCACCCTGCTGGGCCAGCCGGTGGAGGTGCTGGCGGTGCCAGGCCACACCCGCGCCCACCTGGCCTTCCACCTGCCCCTGCAGGGCGAGCTCTTCTGCGGCGACACCCTGTTCGCCGCCGGCTGCGGCCGGCTGTTTGAGGGAAGTCCCGAGCAGATGCACCACTCCCTGGGCCTGTTGGCGGCACTGCCGGAGACCACCCGGGTGTGGTGCGCCCATGAGTACACCGCCTCGAATCTGCGCTGGGCCGCGGCCGAACGGCCGGGGGATGGGGCCATCGCCGAACGGCTGGCCGCGGTGCTGCTCGCCCGGGCCCAGGACAGACCCACCATCCCCAGCAGCATCGGCGAGGAGCGGCGCACCAACCTGTTCCTGCGGGCGGCGGATGGCCAGGAACTGGCCGCCCTGCGGCGCAGCAAAAATGAATGGATGGAGTGAACGGCTGCTGCCGACTTGGGGGCGGATTGGGGCGGGAAGAATGATGGCTCTGCGCTGAATGTGTCGCACAACACAACCCAGAGTGCGGCTTGCTGGACATTGGCCCAACCCAGGTAATGTCACTTGACTCAATTTCCAGCGGTCATGATGCAGACGGCTTCGATCCGATCGGACGATGTCCTGGAGGCCGATGGCTCCATCAAGCTGCGCAAGGTTGTTCTCGCAGGTCGCCTCGACATGCTGGGCATGGAAGACATTGCCCTCAAGCTCACATCGTTGACAGCCATCAAGCCGCTGCGTGTCATTGTTGATCTGCGCGATGTCAGTTTTCTGGCCTCCATCGGCATCCGCAGCATCATCTCCAGTGCCCGTGCCCTGGACCAGAAGGGTGGCCGCATGGTGCTCCTTCTCGGCGCCAACGAACTGGTGAAGGCCACGCTGGAATCCACGGGGATCGATGACGTGATCCCGATGATCAGCGATGAGGAGCAGGCCGAACGGGAAGCGCTGTCCTGAACCTCGACCGATGACGCCACCACAGCCCGACGCTCGCCGTCTTTCCGTGCAGCCCAGCCCCTTCGAGCTGCGCCGCTGCTCCGTCTGGCTGACGGACAACTGCCAGAACCAGGCCGTCCCCCCCGGACCCACAGGCAAGCTCGATCTCTGCCTCAACGAGGTGCTGGCCAACCTCATCGACCATGCCGGGGCCGCCGATTTCAGCTGTCCGGTGGATCTGACCCTGGAGTTGGCCGACTGCGGCGATCGGGGGCTGGCCACCCTCACCATCACCGATGCCGGCCCGGCCTTCGATCCCCTCGGCGTCAGCCGCGGGCCCTTGCCAAGCACCCTTCAGGAGGCCGAGCCCGGCGGTCTGGGGCTGCTCCTGGTGAGTCGCTTCATGGATGAACGCAGCTACGAGAGGGCCGGGGGCAGGAACGTGCTTAAGCTCGGCATCTACTGGCCGAAAGGACCCTGATCTGGAATGTGCGTCGAGCCCTCACTCTCGCTTGAATCCTCGACCACCACGTCCCTTCCCTTTCAGGAGATTCCGCTCTTTCGCAATGTCAGGCCCGACCAATTGATGGCGGCGGTGAAGCGCTGCGATGTGCTGCCCTTGGCGGCGGGCCATGTGCTGCTCACCCCTGGCCAGACCAACGAGGACATCTTCATCATCCTGGCGGGAACAGTCACCGTTCACCTCGGCGCCGAAGGCTCCAGGGGAAAGGGAATGGCGATTCCCATCGGGCAATGCATCGGCGAGTTCTCCGCTATCGATGGAAGGCCGGCGTCGGCCATGGTGCGGGCAGAGGATGAGGCGGTCGTGCTGAGGATTCCCCAGCAGGTGTTCTGGACGCACATGGTGCAACTGCCGGGGGTGGCTCGCAACATGATGATTTCCCTGGTGGAGCGCACCCGGCTCACCAATCAATTGGCGCTTGCCGCCCAGAGAGAAGCCCTGGAACTGTCCCATCTCCGCAAGGAAATGGACCTGGCCCGGAACCTGCAGCTTGGCATGTTGCCGCCCCAGGGTTGCCTGTTTGCCGAGCATCCAGACATCGAGATCGCCACTCTCATGGAGCCTGCGACCACGGTGGCAGGGGATTTCTTCGACGCCTTTTTCGTCGAGACGAACAAACTCTTCATCTGTATCGGCGACGTCTCCGGCCATGGTCTGGGGGCCGCGCTGTTCATGGCTCGCACGGTTGGGCTGCTCAGGATTCTTGCGAACACGGAGCCATCCCCGGACGCCGTCCTGCGGCGTCTCAATGACAGCCTCACGCAGGGGAACGAAGCCTCCCTTTTCGTCACGATGTTCTGTGGCTATCTGGATGTGGACTCAGGCCTGTTCACCTACTCCAATGGTGGCCACTGCCCTCCCCTGCTGCAGCAACGGCACGAGATCCACCCGATTCCGATGCCTAAGGGTGTGGTGGTGGGTGCCTATCCCGACCGGACCTACCGAAATCTGACCCTGCAGCTCGAACCCGGAGACCTGCTGATGGTGTACACCGACGGTGTCACCGAAGCGGAGAACATCCAAGGGGAACCCTTCGGTGTTCAGGGTTGCCAGCGTCTGCTGGCTCAAGCGGGTGAAGTCCCCCTGAACGCGTTGGTTGACGAACTGCGCCATCGGTTGCGGGGCTTCACCAACAGCCAACACCTTGAAGACGACTGCACCCTGCTGCTGCTGAGGCGCCGCCTGGTGTCCGGCCTCAGGGAGGGGAGATGACGCTTTCGGCGCTGCGCCCCAGCGGCAGGGTCACCAGCGAGCGTCCACCAGGAAACAACAGCGCCGACTCGCCGGAGCGGAACCGCAGCCGCCCCCGGCGCCCGTGGGGGTGGTCCGCCTCCAGGGGCGCCCGCCAGCGCAGCCGGTGATCACCGAGCTGCACCTGGTAAAGCCATTCCCGGCCGAGGAACTCGCGGCCCGTGATCCAGGCCGGTCCCTCCTCCTCGGGCAGGAACTCCAGGGCCTGGGGGCGAACCATCACCTCGATGGTCTCCGGTCCCTCCGGGCCCTCTGAACCTCTGGTAGCCGGCTCGAGCTCACCAAGAACGGTCTGCAACCGGCGCCCTCGCCAGCGGGCCGGCAACAGGTTGGCCTGGAGGACGAACTGGCCCACGAAGGCGGTAGCAGGCTGGTCGACCAGTTCGCGGGGCGGAGCGCACTGATGCAGCACGCCATCGCGCAGCACCCCCACCCGGTCGCAGATCGCCAGAGCTTCCTCCGGGTCGTGGGTGACCATCAGGCCGCTGGCACCGCAGCGGGCCAGCACGGCTGGAAGCTCGCTGCGCAGCCGCAGCCGCACCTCCACATCCAGGTTGGAGAAAGGCTCATCGAGGAGCACCACCGAGGGGGAGGGCGCGAGAGCCCGGGCCATGGCCAGGCGCTGGCGCTGGCCGCCGGAGAGTTCGTGGGGGTAGCGGCGCTCCAGCCCGCCCAGGCCCAGCAGATCGAGCAGCCAGGCCACCCGGGCGGTGTCCTGGCCGCGGCGCAGGCCGAAGCAGGCGTTGCGCCAGGCATCGAGATGGGGGAAGAGGGCATCGTCCTGGAACACCATGCCGACGCCCCGGCGCTCCGGGGGCAACAGCCTCTCCGGCCCAGCCACCTGCTGTCCGCCGATGCTGATGCTGCCGCGGCCGGGGCGCTCGAAGCCGGCAATCAGCCGCAGCAGGGTGGTCTTGCCGCAACCAGAGGGGCCCAGCAGACCCACCAGTTCCCCCGCACCGAGAACGAGGTCAATGCCCTTGAGGGTCCAGGACGAAACATCGCGGCCCGGGTAGCGGTACCAGAGGTCTTCGATGCGGACGTGGTCGCGCGGAGCAACGTCCGCGGGGGTGGACACCGTCGTGGCTGGAGTGGCGGAAGGCGAGGCGATGGTGGAGGAAGAAGCCATAAGATCCCAGTCCCGCATTGTTACCCGTCATGAGTTCCAGCGCCGGCGGGGGTGACGAAAGGCACAGGCCCTTGTCTCATCCGGTCAACACCCCGGCCGCACCGGCCCCGGTGGGCCCCTACAACCAGGCCGTGCTCGCCGCTGGCGTTCTCTACTGCTCCGGCCAGATCGCCTTGGATCCGGTGAGCGGCACGCTGGTCGGAGACGGCGACGTGGAGGCCGAGACCGTCCAGGTGCTGAGCAACCTGCAGGCGGTGCTGGCCGCCGCCGGCTGCAGCCCCGAGCACGTCGTGCGAACCACCGTGTACCTGGTGGATCTGAACGATTTCGCCCGGGTCAACAGCCTGTACGCCGTGGTGTTCGGAGCCGGCGTGGCTCCGGCGCGGGCCTGTGTGCAGGTGGCCGCCCTGCCGAAGGGCGCGCAGGTGGAGATCGACGCCATCGCCGTGATCGCCTGAGGTGGTTCTCAGCGAAGGCTCAAGGTCCTCCGCTGGCTGGGGAGGCCGGACTGAGGCAACCTGAAGTCATGGAGACACCCTTCGGCACCTGGTTTCACGAGGTGGTGGTGATGACACCGGGCCGCTTCGAAGAGGCCGTCGATGCGGTGCTGGCGGTGCAGCAGTTCAAGACGGTGGTGCTCCACCTCAGCGCCATGGCTCCGGAGGAGGCCCAGCGCACGATCGACTTCGTTTCGGGCGGCGTCTTCGCCATGGACGGTCAGTCGGAGCGCCTCGGGGACACGGTGTTCCTGTTCGCGCCTGCCCTGGTGACGATCAGCCGGGATGGGGACGAACGGGACTGAGCCCTCGAGGACTGGCAACCCCGCCCTTGTGGGGCCCTCAACGGGGCAGTAACACGGGCACTGGTCCCGTTCTGCCCATGAAGCGATCCACCGGCCTGGCCCTGCTGGCCCTCGCCTGGGGCCTCGCCGCTCCCCTGGCTGGCCCTGGCCCCAGCGCCCTGGCGGTGGGAACCGGCACCGGTCAGATGGTGCTGGTGCGCACGGAGCGGCAGCTGCCCGTCAGCGGCGATCCGATCTGGGAACTGCAGCTCCATCTCCCCGGCCAGCCGCCCCGGGCCTACGAAGCCCTGGTGGGACGCGCGCGTCGCCAGGACGGCGACCGGGGACGGCTGGGCAGCAAGGCGCCGTTGCCGCGCGGCCGCTATGCCGTGACCGAGATCACGCCCGTGCAACCGACGGATGAGGCGGAACTCGGCCGCTTTCTCTGGATCGGCCTGGAGCCGAGCTTCCCCACCGCCCGCCGGGGCCTGGGCATCCACCACGATCCCAGTGCCGGCCGGGGGCGCCGCAGCGGCACCGACGGCTGTATCGGCTTGATCCACGGCAACGACCTGCTGGTGCTCGGCGATCTGCTGCGGCGCAGCGGCACCACAGAGCTGCTGGTGCGGGACTGAGCGGATGGACTGGGCGGGCCGGCGTTCAGGCGCCGCCAACCAGGGCTTGCTTCAGCCGCGGCTCCAGTTCCCGGCGCTGGGCCGGATCCCCCACCAGCAGCAGGGCCCCGGTGCCGGGCCACCAATTGAGGCGCAGGTTGGATTCACCGTCCTCGATCACCAGCATCTCGAAGGCTCCCTCGTGTACCCAGTGGCCAACGCAGCCGAGGTCCGCGACCAGGGCCTGGAGTTCCTCCAGGGTTCCGTTGAACGTCACAGGTCCGTGGTGGAGTGTCGGGAGTTTAGGGACTTCGGCGTGATTGGCCCTGCCACCTCCGGCACGTCCGGCGGCGCCTGCTCCTGGGGCAGGCGCCGC
>JBBQIH010000088.1:0-8984 GCA_038324725.1 Cyanobacteriota bacterium
CATGTGGCCCGCAAGGCCGACCTCACAGTGACTTGCATTGAGGTGCCGCTGGCAGAGGCCAGCAGTTTTGGCATCATGTCGGTCAATGAAGAGGGCCCCGAGCTCGGTGATCGCGCCGATGGCCATCGCCCAGGCCCTGAAGATCCAGCCGGGCCTGAAGCGGGCGGCGGTGTTCTACGCCCAGGACGACGCCTACAGCACCGCCGAAACCACCATTTTCCAGCAGGCCCTCAAGGAGAAGGGCCTCGATCCGGTGACGGTGCAGCGCTCCCAGCTCAACGACCAGGATTTCCAGAACCAGATCAGCGCGGCCCTGCGCGAACAACCCGATCTGATCGTGCTGTCACTGCAGGCGGTGGATGGCGGCAACCTGATCCGCCAGCTGCGCGAGCTGGGCTACCGGGGGCTGATCGTGGCCGGCAACGGCATGAACACCCCCAACATCTATCCGATCTGCCAGAAGTACTGCGACGGTCTGCTGATCGCCCAGGCCTACAGCCCCGAGCTGGACACCCCTGCCAATGCGGCCTTCCTGAAGGCCTTCAAGGCGGCCAAGGGCGGCGCCATCCCGCCCCAGCTCACGGCCCAGGCCTACACGGCCCTGCAGGTGATCGGCGAGGCCCTGGTGCGCCTCGACAAACGCCAGCCCCTGGCCGGCGCCACCTTGGCGGCGGCCCGCAAAGAGCTGATGGGGGAGATCCTGGCCGGCACCTATGCCACCCCCCTGGGCGAGATCCGTTTCACCCCCGAGGGTGAGGTGATCCAGAGCCAGTTCTCCGTGGCCCAGGTGCGCATGGATCCAGGCGGGCGCAGCGGACGCTTCGCCCTGTTGAAGTGATCGCCGAGTGGACCTGATCCAGATCCTGGTCAACGGTCTGTCGGTGGGGGCGGTGTACGGCCTGTTCGCCCTGGGCTACACCCTGGTGTTCTCGGTGCTCGGGGTGATCAACTTCGCCCATGGGGCCGTGTTCACCCTGGGGGCCTACTTCACCTACCTGCTGATCGGCGGCGCGGTAGGGGCCAATGGTCTGCTGGCCGGATTTCAGTTGCCCATTGCCCTGCCCTTCTGGGGCGCCCTGCCCCTGGCGGGGCTGGGGGCGGCCCTGGTGGCCCTGCTGGTGGAGCGGGTGGCCTTCCGCCCGCTGCGGCGCCGCCGGGCCGACCCGCTGCTGGCCCTGATCACCAGCCTGGGGGCTGGCGTGATCCTGGTGAACCTGATCCAGCTGCTGGTGGGGGCGGAAAGCTACGCCATCCCCACCGGCGCCCTCGGCGGCCTGCCGGCCTCCTTTCCCCTGCTGGGCGCCCGGGTGCGCACGGTGCAGGCCCTGCTGCTGGGGATCGCGCTGCTGCTGCTGGCCCTGCTCAGCCTCTGGCTGGAGGGCAGCCGCAACGGCAAGGGGCTGCAGGCGGTGGCGGAGGACCCCGAAACGGCCCAGCTGCTCGGCATCGACAGCACGGCGATGGTGCGGCTGGCCTTCGGCCTCAGCGGCTTCCTGGCCGGGGTGGCCGGCGGGCTGGTGGGGCTGAGCGTCAGCATCGCCGGGCCCTACTTCGGCATCGGCTACGGCCTCAAGGGCCTGGCGGTGCTGGTGCTGGGGGGGCTCGGCAGCGTGCCGGGGGCGGTGCTGGGCGGGCTGATCGTCGGCCTGGCGGAAGCCTTCGTGCCGGCCGATTGGTCGGGCTGGAAGGATGCGGTGAGCTACGGCTTCCTGTTTCTGGTGCTGCTGCTGCGGCCCCGGGGGCTGCTGGGCCGGCCCCTGCCCACCAAGGTGTGAGGGCCATGGACGCCGCCCTGCTCGAACAGATGCTGCTCGGCGCCCTGCTGGCTCTGTCGGTCTACCTGCCCCTGCGCTGCGGCCAGCTGTCGCTGGCCACGCCGGGCTTCTATGCGGTGGGGGGCTACGTAGCCGCCCTGCTCTCCACCGGCGTCCCCGCCTTCGCCGGCAGCGGTGCCACCTCACCGCTGCCGGCCCTGCTGGCGGAGATGGCGCTGGCGGGGGCCCTGGCGGGCCTAATCGCCCTGGCGATCGGCGGGCCGGTGCTGCGGCTGCGGGGCATCTACCTGGCCATCGCCACCATCGCGCTGGTGGAGATCCTGCGGGTGCTCAACCTCAACATGCCCTTCACCGGCGGCGCCATGGGCATCTTCGGCATCCCCCAGCCCTTCGAGCACGCCGGCGGCTACGTGCTGTTCACCCTGGCTCTGCTGGCCCTGGCCTGCTGGCTGTGCCAGTGGCTGGAAGCCCTGCGGCTGGGGCGGGCGATGGCCGCCATCCGCGACGACGAACTGGCGGCCGCCAGCGTCGGCATCGACACCCCGCGCACCAAGCTGATCGCCTTCGTGGCCAGCGCCGTGCTGGCCGGCGTCACCGGCGCCCTGGCGGCCCATTTCCTCAACTCCTGGAACGCCCGGGCCGGCAGCTTCGACGCCAGCATCACCACCCTGGCCTTCGTGGTGTTCGGTGGTTCGCGCCTGTGGCCAGGGCCGGTGCTGGGGGGGCTGGTGCTCACCGCCCTGCCGGAGCTGCTGCGGCCGGTGGGGGACCTGCGCCTGATCCTGTTCGGCGCGGTGATCCTGCTGGGGCCGTTGTTCTTTCCCCAGGGACTGGTCACGGCGGAGCGGCTGCGCTGGCTGGGCACCCTGCTGGGGCGGGGGCGCCACCGGGACCGCCGGGCGCCACTGACCCCATGAGCCCGAGCCCCGACGGCACCGCCCCTGTCCCCCTGCTGCAGGTGGAGGCGATCAGCTGCCGCTTCGGCGGCCTGCTGGCCCTTGATCGGGTCAGCCTGGAGCTGGCGGAGGGGGAGATCTTCGGCCTGATCGGGCCCAACGGCGCCGGCAAGACCACCCTGTTCAACGTGATCTCCGGCCTCACCAGCCCCAGCGGCGGCCGCTGCCTCTGGCGGGGTGTACCCACCGCGGGTCTGGGGGCCTGCGGCCTCAACCGACTCGGCATCGCCCGCACCTTCCAGAACCTGCGCCTGTTCGAGAGCCTGTCGGTGCAGGAGAACGTGCTGGTGGGCCTGCACCACGCCGCCCGCGCCCCCCTGCTGTGGGCCCTGCTGGGCAATGGCGCCTTCCACCGCCACCAGGGGCGGCTGGGGGCCCAGGCCATGGAACTGCTGACGCTGCTGGGGCTCGAAGCCCTGGCCGAGCAGCGGGCCGGGGATCTGGCCTATGGCGACCGCAGACGGCTGGAGATCGCCCGGGCCCTGGCGACGGCGCCACGGCTGCTGCTGCTGGATGAACCCGCTGCCGGCATGAACCCGGCCGAGAAGGACGACCTGCGGCAGCTGATCGGCCGGATCCGCGACCACTTCGCCCTGACGGTGCTGATCATCGAGCATCACGTGCCGCTGATGATGCGCCTCTGCGACCGGCTGGCGGTGCTCAACTTCGGCCAACGGATCGCCCTGGGCAGCCCCGACGAGGTGCGCCGCGACCCGCGGGTGATCGCGGCCTACCTGGGCGGTTCGGGCGGCGGTTCGGGCGGCGGTTCGAGCGGCGGCCAGGGCAGCGCCGACGGAGACGGGCGATGACGCCGCTGCTGGAGCTGCGCCGGCTCACGGTTCGCTACGGCGCCCTCACCGCCCTGCGGGGCCTTGATCTGCAGGTGCAGGAGGGCGAGCTGGTGGCCCTGCTGGGGGCCAACGGCGCCGGCAAAAGCACCACCCTGCGCTCCATCTCTGCTCTGGTGGGACCTGCCGCCGGTCAGGTGCTGTGGCGGGGCGCCGACCTGGCGGGGGTGCGCACCCACCGCACGGTGCGGCTGGGCATCGGCCACTGCCCGGAGGGCCGGCGGGTGCTGGCGCGGCAGACCGTGGCCACCAACCTGGAGCTGGGCGCCTGGCTGCGACGCGATCGAGCCGGCATCGGCGCCGACCTGGAGCGCTGCTACGGCCTCTTCCCCCGCCTGGCGGAACGGCGCCGCCAGCTGGCCGGCAACCTCTCGGGGGGCGAGCAGCAGATGCTGGCGATCGCCCGGGCCCTGATGGGCCGGCCCAGCCTGCTGCTGCTCGATGAGCCCAGCCTGGGGCTGGCGCCGAAGCTGGTGGCCGAGGTGATGGCCGCCCTGGCGGCGCTGCACTCAGGCGGGCTGTCGATGCTGCTGGTGGAGCAGAACGCCACCGCCGCCCTGGAGATCGCCGACCGCGGCGTGGTGCTCGAGGGCGGCAGCATCAGCCTGGAGGGCAGCGCCGAGGCCCTGCTGGCGGATGCGGGGCTGCGGGCCTCCTACCTGGGGAGCGGCTGAGGATGCTGCTGGTGCCGCTGCTGCTGACCGGCCTGGCCGTCCTCGCCCTGGCGCTGGTGCGGCTGGTCGGCCGCCCCTGGCTGGGCCGCACGATCCTCGAGACGGACACCCTCTCCGGGAAGGTCTTCGACGCCCTGCTGATGCTGGCGATCGCCCTCAGCGTGCTGTCGGTGGTGCTGGAGAGCGATCCGCTGCTGCGCTCGCACTGGGCCGGCACCTTCCTGCGGCTGGAGTGGGGCTTCACCCTGCTGTTCAGCCTCGAATACCTGCTGCGGCTGTGGCTGGTGGCCGAGCCACGGCGCTATGCCACCAGCTTCTTCGGGATCGTGGATCTGCTGGCGATCCTGCCCACCTACCTGGGGCTGCTGATCGGCGGCGGACAGCTGTTCCTGGTGGTGCGGGTGCTGCGGCTGCTGCGGGTGTTCCGGGTGCTGAAGCTGGGGGCCTACCTGCAGGAGGCGGAACTGCTCTGGAGCGCCCTGATCGCCGCCCGCCGCAAGATCACCGTGTTCCTGCTGGCGATGGTGACGCTGGTGATCCTGATCGGCGCCTTCATGTATGTCATCGAGGCCGGCAATGACGGCTTCCGCAGCATCCCGGTGGCCATTTACTGGGCCTGCGTCACCATCACCACGGTGGGCTACGGCGACGTGGCCCCGGTGACACCGCTGGGGCGCTTCCTGGCCTCGGTGGTGATGCTGATCGGCTACAGCATCATTGCCGTTCCCACCGGCATCCTCAGCGCCGAAATCGGCCTGAAGGTGCTGCGGCCGACCGAAGCAACCCCAGTCGCATCGGTCGATCCCCCTGTCCCGCAGCGAGCCGGTCAGGACAGTCTGGTGGTGTGCGGGTCCTGCCTGGGGAGCGGGCATGACCCAGATGCACGCCACTGCAAGTTCTGCGGCGCCCCACTCTGAGTGAAAGCGCCCGGCGTTCACCGTCCGTGGAGGAGCCTGGAACGCCTTCGGGAAACACCCAGAACCTTGGACTGATGCACAGTCATGGCATAGAGCCCATTTCCATGGAAGGCCGTCCCTCCGACATTCGACAGATCATCTGAATGGCTGGCTTGAGCAATCCGTTGGCCCTGTCGCTGAAACACTGGGAAAGGATGCAAAAATCAGGCCATGCAAGCCAACGCCGAAAGAATGAGGCGCGAAGGTCTCGACGTAAGACCAGGTTACTGCAGAACTAACGGACTCGAAGCCAAGGGAAACCTCGATGGATCGTTGTGGCGCTCGGCGCCTCTGGATTGATCCTTTTCGTCATCATCGGACTGCTTGGCAAGCTTGCCTTCACAGCCTCAGCATCACCCGAGGTGGCCGTGAAGGACCGGCGGTCGGAGCAACAAACGGATTGCGAGAAACTTGTGAAGAACAAGCGGCTGCATCCAGCCAGTTACAGACAGGCCAGCCGCTTTTCCCAAACAGGAGATGATGGCGCGCAACGCACCTTCGAATGGACATTCACCAGCAGGACCAGGCATGGAGGCACTGGCAAAGGTTCTGCCATTCGCAAGGCCAGCAACCATCTGCAGTTGGCGACCATTGAAGTCAGGCAAGTCGAGTAGCCGGGAGAGGTCGGCGGCCTGGAAGGGCAGCTGCGCGGCCAGCGCCGACTCGGCAGAGCTCCTGCACTGCGGGACAGCCGGTAAGACTGCAGGAGCAACGTGGGGGATGGCGCCCGTCATGCCGATGGAGGAGCCAAGCCGTGGCAATGAGCTCAGAGCACTGGGCTGGGCGGAGGGGGAGGTCCGTCGCTACGAGCGATTGTCGCGGTATCGCAGCCGCTGGGGTGCTGCCAATCTCGATCGCGACGAGCGGCGCTTTCTGCGCAAGGCCGAAGCCGCACGGCCACCCCAGGATCGATCTCCGGCCCCATCGAACGGCACCGGCCTGGGGAAGAACCTCCAGCAGGGTTGTTTCGTGGCCCTGGATTTCGAAACGGCGGATCAGGGCCGGGACAGCGCCTGCTCGATCGCCCTGGTGCGGGTGGAGCGGCGGCGCATCGTGCACCGCGAGCACCACCTGATCCGCCCCCCGCGGCGGACGTTCCTGTTCACCTCCATCCACGGCATCAGTTGGCCACAGGTGGCCGAGGCACCCACATTCGCTGAACTCTGGCCAGAACTTGTTCCTTTACTGGAGGGCGCACAATTCATCGCCGCCCACAACGCCAGTTTTGACGCCGGTGTGCTGCGAGCCTGCTGTGATCAGGCCGGGCTTCGGTCTCCAGACCACCCCTTTGTCTGCACGGTGAAGCTGGCCAGGGAGAGCTGGAATCTGCGGCCCACCAAACTGCCGGATGTGTGCCGGCATCTGGGTCTGCCGCTCCAGCATCACGATGCCCTCTCCGATGCCGAGGCCTGCGCCGCCATCGTGCTGGCAGCGAGTCAGGACGTGTCTTCGGACTCTGTCAGGCGCCCGCTGCGGCCCGGTGGCGCCGCTGGGAGCTGAAGACCAGGGCCAGCAGGAAGCCGAAGAACTGCACGATGACCACGCAGGGGCCCGAGGGCAGGTTGGTGAGGCCCGAGCCGAGCAGTCCCAGCACGGCACAACTGCCACCGATCACCGAAGAGAGCACCAGATAGGACCCGAAGTGGCGACTCACCAGCCGCGACGCACAGGCGGGAATCACCACGAAGGCGCTGATCAGCAGCACCCCCACCGCCTTGATCGACACGGCCACCACCACGGCGAGCAGCAGGATGAAGGCGATCCGGTGCCACTGGTTGCCCACCCCGAAGGCGCCGGCCAGATCGGCCTGCAGGGTGAGCAGCACCTGGGCCCGCAGACTCAGCAGCAGGTAGGCCACCGCCACCAGCAACAGCACGGCGATCAGGACGAGATCCAGCCAGGAGATGCCGAGGATGTCGCCGAACAGCAGCTGCTGGATGCCGCCCCGGTAGGTGGTCACCAGGCTGAGGGCGACCACGGCAAAGGCCAGGGACGTGGAGTAGACGATGTTCAGCAGCGCGTCGGCCGGCAGCTGGCTGCGCTCCACCAGCAGATTCACCAGCAGGGCGAAGACCACCGCGAAGGGAATCAGCACCAGGATGGGGTTGAGGCCCAGCAGAATGCCCAGGCTGAGGCCCAGCAGAGAGGAATGGCCCAGGGCATCACTGAAGAACGACAGCTGCCGCAGCACCGCGAAACTGCCCAGCAGCCCACCCAGGGTCCCGGTCAGCAGCCCCCCCACCAGGGCGCGCTGCATGAAGGGTTGGCCGATCACCGTGCCCAACTGGGAGAACTCCGTCATCCGATCCTCAGACCCTCGAGCTCCAGCACGGCCATCAGCGGAAGGCACCCACCAGATCGCTGACGTTGCGGCGCATCACCGCGCCATAGGTGGCCGGGGTCTGGGAGGCCTCCTCGGTGCCGGATTCCAGGGGGTCGAAAACGCTGATGCGGATCCCCAGATCGCCGGCCAGGGCGTTGAAGGAACGGTTGCCCTGCTGGGGTTCGCTGAGCAGGGCCTGCAGCTGGCTGCGCTTCACCGTCTCGGCCACCCGCGCCAGATCCGCCGGGGAGGGGTTCTGCTCCGGCACATCCACCATGGACTCGGCCTTGAGGCCATAGCGCTCGGCGAAGTAGGGGGCGAAATCGTGGACCACCACGAAGGTCTTGCCCCGGAATGGGGCCAGCTGCGTCTCGAACTCGGTGTTGAGCTGGCGCAGCTCGCCGCTGAAGGCGGCGGCATTGCGGCGGTAGCCCTCGGCGCAGGCCGGATCGGCCGCAATCAGGCCATCGCGGATGTTGTCCACCTGCTGGACGGCGCGCACCGGATCGAGCCAGATGTGGGGATTGATCGGGCCGTGATCATGGCCGTGGTCGTGGTCGTGGTCGTGGTCGTGGTCCCCACCGGGCTCGTCCTGGTTCTCCAGGGTGGCGACGCCGCGGCTGGAGTCGATCACCTGGAGGGCGGGGTTTTCGGCGCCCTTCACCAGCTTGTCGAGGAATGACTCCATGCCCAGCCCGTTCTTCACCAGCACCTTGGCGTTCCTGATGGCCGCCACATCCCCCGGCCTGGCCTGGAAGTCGTGGGGGCCGCTGGCGGCGGGGATCAGCGCCGTCACCTCGGCGCAATCGCCCGCCACGGCGCGGGTGAACAGGGTGATCGGCAGGAAGGTGGTGACGACCTTGGGGCGATCGGCGCGGCCGGCCTGGGGTGCGGGGGACTCCAGCGCCGGACGGCAGCCCAACACCAGGGCGGAAAGACCCGCGGCCAGGGCCAGAAGGGGACGACGGGATCGGGACTGGTTCATGGGGCAAAACCTCCGGAACGGGTTGGGCGGGAGCGAACGGATGGGGGCAGGGCGACCGGCCAGAGCCACCACTGGCCCTGCTCACCACCGGCCACCAGATGGCGGCCGTCGGGTCGCCAGCTGAGGCTGTTGAAGGCCTGGCCGTCGCCCTCGAGCAGCTGTTGCAGCCGGCCGCGGCCATCCCAGAGCGCCACCGTGCCATCGCTGGAGGCGGTGGCCAGCAGGCGGCTGCCGGGGGCAAAGGCGACCGCATTGACACGGCCTTCATGCAGAACCAGAGGTTCCGGCTTCCAGCCTTTGGCTCCAGGATCCTGCTGGCTCCAGATCACGGCGATGTCGGCGGAGGCGACGGCCAGCAGCGGCGCCAGGCGCCCCGGCTGATCACACCAGCTCAGGGCCCGCGCCTTGCCGGGGAAGCCACTGAACTGCCAGCCGCGGCAGGCCCCGCCGTCGGGCCAGAGCATCAG
>JBBQIH010000089.1:0-8932 GCA_038324725.1 Cyanobacteriota bacterium
ATCGACGCCAGGGCGTCGATCTGACCAGCGTTGAGGAATTCGCCGCGGGCATCAGCCTGAGCAACGACCTTGGTGAAGGCGTCGAACATTGAGTTAGCTCCTGTTCTCGACGTCGAACGTCGGGATTTGGGTGGGTAAGGGGGGTGGGAACGCCAAGGACGTTCACCTGTGCTGGGCACGTGCCTATTGTCAGAAAGAATCGCTCCAGGATCCGTGAAGTTTACAAAGGGTCATCGGTAGCGGGCCGATTCCTCTGTGCTCAAGGCCCGCAGTCGAACCATGAAAAACCCCCTTCGGCGTATAGCCGAGGGGGCGAAGTCGTGGAGGACAAACCAGTGAATGTTGCGGTCAGTTCACAGGGCTCACGCTGGCGACCCGACCGCCCTGCCGGTGGATCATCTGCTGGGCTTCCAGCAGCTTGTCGAAGGGGACAAAGCGCACGACATTGCTGCGTTTGTGCAGGCGGTACTCGTTCAGTCCGGTGACTTCAATGCGATATACCTTGGCTTTCTGGCCGATTCCCTTCGCCATCTTGGTGATCGATTCATTGGCCACCTGGCTGGGCTGGAAGGCCGATCCCTTGGCGTTCGGGCTCACCACCGGAACGGCGCGGTTTTGATGCAGGGCTTTGCCGAGTCGGAAGTTGGTGCCGGCCGTATCCCCCTTCACCGAGGCGGCGGCGCCCCTGGCCAGTTGCATCAGCCAGGAGAACTGACGACCCTGCTGGCCGGCAGAGTAGTCCCAACCCGTCAGAAACGGCACCACCTCTTCTCCGAAGCGCTCCTGATATTCGGCACTATCGATGTAGGAATCGATTTCGGCTTCCACACCCTCTTCCTGCAGGATGGTGAAGTGATGCAGCATCTCAGCCTTGTTCTGAGGGGCACGGCCCAGAAGATGCTTGAAGTTCAGCTCGATGAAATGATAAGGGTTGCAATTCTCGAAGAACTTTGCGCGGTAGAGGCCACTCTTGGCCACGGCACGCACAAATTCGCGCACGCTCAGATAGCCGTTGCGGAACAGTGACTCGGCGCCCTCGAGGCGCTCGCTCTCCATGATGTATTGACGACCGAGAACCTGCTGATAAACCGTGCGGATGATGGTGGTCTTGTCCTGATCGGACGCGTTGGACCAGTTTTCCTTGTTGCGGTCATTCGCGAAGCGTTCGATGCCCAGATAGGGCGCATTGACGAGGGTCATGGATGGCGGGCCAGAAGGGGGGAGAACTGCACGCGTACGGTGCACCGTCCCGATCTTATGAGGAAGTCAGCACAAGGCTTCGCCAGAATGTTCGATCTTTACAGCCCCCGATCCAGCGGGGCCTTCCCGTTATGGACATGCCAAAAAAAAGGTCCCCGAAGGGACCCAGAGGAATCGAAGAGCGAAGCGACTCAAACGAGGGCGCTGATGGCGTAATCGATGTAGTTGTTGGCGATGACGCCGGCATCGCCGGAGACACCGTGGTTGGCCTTGATGTAGGTCAGGGCTTCCACGTACCAGGAGGGGGAGAGCTCGAAGGTGCGGTTGATCTCGTCGAGACCGGCCACGAGGTACTCATCCATGGGGCCGGTGCCACCAGCGACGAGGCAGTAGGTGACCATGCGGAGGTAGTAGCCGATGTCACGGGCACACTTGGCCTTGCCGCGGGCGTCGGAGGCGTAGTTGCTCCCCTGCATCTGGGTGGTGTAGGGGAACTTGTTGTAGACGGCCTGGGCGGCGCCGTTCACCAGGGAGTCGGCGTTGGCGGTGAGGGCCTTGGCAGCTTCCAGGGCGTTCTTGGCGCGCTCGAAGCGACCGAAGGCGGCGTTGAGCTCGGTGTTGGAGAGGAAGCGGCCCTGGGAATCAGCGGCTGCGACGGCCTCGGTGAGGGGAGTCTTCATGAGAAGGGGGTTGGAGGGGAAGGAGAACCGGAAGATGAAGCGCGATCAGGCGACAGCAGCAGCTGCGCGATCGAAGTAGGTGCCGATTTCGGACATCAGGGAGGCGCAGTCGCCCTGGGTGATGCCGTTGCGATCGTTGGCGATGGCGATGGCGGCGTCCTTCATCTTGCGGATGCCTTCGGCCACGGAAGCGCCGGGGACGCCGAGGGCCAGGTAGGTCTCGCGGAGGCCGTTGAGGCAGCGATCTTCGAGGACGGAAGCGTCACCGGTGAAGACGGCGTAGGTGACGTAGCGGAGGACGATCTCCATGTCGCGCAGGCAGGCAGCCATGCGGCGATGGGTGTAAGCGTTGCCGCCGGGGGCGATCAGGGCGGGCTGTTGGTCGAACAGCTCGCGGGCGGCGTTGGTGACGATCTTGGAGGCGTTGGAGGTGATGCGATTCACGGAATCCATACGCTTGTTGCTCTCGGCAACCATCGACGCCAGGGCGTCGATCTGACCAGCGTTGAGGAATTCGCCGCGGGCATCAGCCTGAGCAACGACCTTGGTGAAGGCGTCGAACATTGAGTTAGCTCCTGTTCTCGACGTCGAACGTCGGGATTGGGTGGGTAAGGGGGGGAGTCTGGAGCGTCAATCCGGGGGGTGGCCTGACTGACGTCGACTTCGTCGTTGCTTTCGATGATGGCCTGGCCTCGGCCGGGCATCGCTTCGAAAGACTTACCTATTGTTGTCCCCAGCGTCCGTGGGATGGGGGGACCTTCATAAATGGTCACTAGCGCCAGGATCCAAGCTGCTGCAACCGTTCTGCCCCCCTGCCCAGGCCCCTGCGTTCAGGCTGAACGGTTGTCCTGGCGGACGGGTGTAGGGCGCTTCTGGACTGTCCCTGGCCATCCCATCAAAAAGGGCCCCCTCGACGGGGACCCTCTGGTGGCTGGAGAAGCGGCTGAGGACAAGGCTAAGCCTGGGCTCAGCCGTCGACCCTCGCCTTGCCTTTCCCCTTGCGGGGTGCCGGCTGTTCCGAGCCGCCACTGCCGGTCACGGAGACGCTGACGATCCGGCCACCCAGGGAATGGACCAGACGCATGGTCTCGTTCATACGGGTGAAGGGCACGTTCATGACCATGTCCGCGGTGCGGGAATAGTCGTTGTTGCTCACACCGGTGACGGTGAGGGCCACCTGGCGGGAGCTGTTGAGGCCGGTGCCTCGGGTACCTGCGGAAACCTTCATGGATTCGGTGGGGTAGGGGGGAAAAGGCTGGACGTGAACCCGATTTCAGTTGATCGGCGTGATGCTGGCGATGCGACCGCCTTCCCGGAGGATCTGCTGCTGGGTCTGCAGCAGCTTGCTGAAGGGGATGAAGCGCACCCGGTTGCTGCGCTTGTGCAGGCGGTAGTTGTTGAAGCCAGAGATCTCCACCCGGAAGGTGCGGCCTTCTTCGCCGGCCCCCACGCCCTGGCGGGTGACGCCATCGGTGCTGACCTTGCGGAAGACGCTGCCCCGAGCGTTGGGGCTGACCACCGGCATGGGGGATTCCGCATGCACGGAGGGATTGAGGCGGGACTGGTTCTTGAGCAGGTCGCCCCGTACCGAGGCACCCACACCCCGGGTGAGCTGGAGCATGTAGGAGAACTGCAGGCCCTGCTGGCCAGAGGAATAGTCCCAGCCGTGCAGGTAGGGCACCACCTCTTCGCCGAAGCGGGTTTGGTACTCGGCGCTGTCGATGTAGGAATCGATCTCGGCGTCGTAGCCCTGCTCCTGCAGGATCGTGAAGTGGAGCAGCATCTCGGCCTTGTTCTGGGGAGCCCGGCCCAGGAGATGCTTGAAGTTCAGCTCGATGAAGCGATAGGGATTGCAGTTCTCGAAGAACTTGGCCTTGTAGAGGCCGCTCTTGGCCACCTGCCGGACAAACTCCCGCACGCTGAGGTAGCCGCGCTTGAAGAGGGACTCCGGACCGGAGAGCCGCTCGCTGGCCATCACATACTGGTTACCCAGCACCTGCTTGTAAACGGCACGGATCAGGGCGGCCTTGTCGTTTTCGGTGGCGTTCGTCCAATTTTCCTTGTTGCGATCGCTGGAGAAACGCTCGATGCCCAGATAGGCAGCGTTGGCAAGTGTCATGAGCGTGGGGGCCGGGGGAGAAACGTTGGGTAGAAGGTCGGAGTGCAGCGCAATTCGCCACTGCGGATCCGCAGACGCCTTCAAGGACGGCTGCAGGAAACGTCCCGATCATGGGCTGCAAGCCGGATCCTATGGGCCTGTCCGCTCGCCACGACAGGGTTTTCAGAATCGTTACAAACCCCCCGACCGGCGCTGCCCCCGCCCGTCCGGGCCGACCCCGGCGTTGTGCCCCCTGGCGGACTGGCCCCACACCGATACCATCCGGCCATCATCCCGGTGTCGTCATGACTGCTGTTGTGCCCCTACCCGAGGACGCCTCCCTGCGGTTGGCCGACCAGCTGCAGGTCCTGTCCCAGGTTGCCGAAGCACTCACCTACCGCCTGCTGGAGCTAGAGGAACGGCTCGAAGGCCAGCAGGATCGGATCGGCGAACAGCTGCAGGAGGCCGCCGGTCTGGAGGCGGCCCATGGGGTGGCCATGGACCAGCGGCTGGACGACACCGAAGAGCGCCTGGCCAGGATTGAGGCGGCGTTGAGGGGTCTGGATCGGACCGGGGCCTCCCGCCATCTGCAGGCGGTTCAGCCGCCGGCGCTGCAGCAGGAACTGCCGGGCTCCCTGATTGAGGAGCAAGGCTTCGATCTGGGCCCGGAGGACACCGACCCCTTTCTTGACGAGGGCGAGCAGCCCTTTATGGACGAATTGATCGCTGGCTGACCCGGCCCTCGGCACGGCGGCCGGGCCCGATGAACCGTCAGTTGTCCAGCCAGGAGGAAGGGATGTCGCTGCGGTAGTCGTCCGTGCGCTCGAACTCGAAGGGGCCGGCCAACGATCCCCACAGCTGCTCATGGGTGGCCGGATCATGGCCCCGATCGATGGTGCGCATGCCACGAGGGTCGATCTCAAAGCTGCTGACCAGATAGGCCACGCTGCCCTTGCGCTCCACGAGGCAACGGCACCCGGGTTCCACCTCGCCGATGAAGCCTTCGCCCGCCTCCCGCACCACATAGGTGCAGCCTTCGAGGGGGAGGAGGTCGGCGGCTTCGATCAGCTGGCGTCGCCCTTCATCGTCGATAGCGCCCCAGAAACGTTGCTCCTCGCGTAGGGCCTGGTTGTGGATGATCAGCTCGCCGTCGCGCTGCTCGGCCCGGAGCACCCGGATCCGGTACGGCGTCCCTGGCGAAATGGCGTAGGTCTGCTCGAGCAGCAGGGAGCCCTTAGCCAGCTGGGGCAGCGGCCGGAACTTGACCAGGATGTGGGCGTAGAGGGGAGGGTTGTCGAAGGCCTGGGCCTGGTTGCTGAAGCCAGCACTCAGCTGCTGGATGAGGCGGGCAAGGGAGCTGCTCATGGGGCGCAACCTAGAGGTCCAGGAGACGGATCCTGAACGCGCCCACCTGGCGAGCCGTGGCTGGATCGCTTAGGGCGAAGGGGTGGTCGGCCACGCTGCTGAGGATGGCTTCGAGCTTCTCGTCGGCCGAGAGTCCGTGGGACGGATCCCGGCGGCTATGGGCCTGCCAGGCTTCGTCGAACACCTGGGCAAAGCTGTCGGCGTTGTTGAAGATCTGGCTGGACGTCGAAGGCGGCTGGGGCATGGTGTTGGGCTGAAGCACAGTCCGCACGCAATGCCAGGACCCAGATTTGAACTGGGGACACGGCGATTTTCAGTCGCCTGCTCTACCAACTGAGCTATCCCGGCCCATCGCCGAAGCGACGAAATGATCTTAGATCACAGCCCGCGGCTCAATCGGCCCGGGTGGGTGCGGGCCCTGGCGGCGCGGGCGCTGGGGGTGCGGGCCAGACAGAGCATCCCAACCACTGGCCAGCCAAGCGTTTCCAGGGCCAGGGCGGCGCTGCACCCCGTGGCGCCGCTGGTGAGGATGTCGTCGACGATCAGGATCGGCCGGCCCGTGGCTTCGCCAGGCCGGGGTCTGCGGCGGCAGCGGAAGGCACCCTCCTGGTTGGCCAGGCGCATGGACCGCTTGAGGTGATGCTGGCCGAGCACCGGCCTTGACCGTTCCAGCAGATCGTCGCGGCGGTAGCCCAGCTGGCGCACGAGCTCGCGGCACATCAGATCGGGCAGGGGGTTGCCGCTCCGTTTCCAGCTCGGCACCGGCACCAGCAGCGGTCGCCGCCGCCACTGGGGCAGCCCCTCCGCCATCACTCGCACCAGGGCACCGACCCGGGCGTCCTCAGGTCGCTGCCGCAAACCGAGCAGCAACCGCCGCAGCTCTCCGTCGTAGGACCCGGCGGCCCACCACAGCAGGGGCTCGTTGCCCCGCTCGCCCCCGGCCGGCAGGGGGAGCTGGCGGCGGCAGTCGGGGCAGGGGGCTCCGGCGCCGTGGTGAGGCGGCTGCAGGCCGCGACACAGGGGACAGGGGGTGGCGGCGATCCAGTCGAGAGGAAGCCGGACCAGGCGTGCGAGGAGGGTCAGGGGTATGGCGCCGCTGCTTCAAGCCTTCCCGGGCAGCGACCTCAGCATGGCCACCAGGGTGCGGTGGGCGTCTTCGCTGTCGGTGAGGGTGTGGTCAAAGGGCACCTCCACGGGGGCGCCATCCACCTCCAGGCGCATGGCCTGGGGCTCGACGGCCAGCATGCGGGCCTCCACGGCTTCGGAGCAGCCGCCGAAGTGACGGGCATAGGCCAGGACGGCCTCCGCATGGTCGTCGTTCATGTGCTTGCAGATGCGATCGCTCACTGCGGCGGTGAGGGGGTCGGCGGCCATGGGGTCGGTGCGGATGGGGGGATTCTGGGCTCAGGCACCGGCGTACCGCTGCCAGAGCAGCAGGCACAGCCGTACTCCGCTGAAGCCCACAAAGCCCGCCAGCACGACGAACAGCGCCATGGAGAGGATCGAGCTGAGGCGTTCGTTCATGGGCGTAGGGGTGTGGATTCGATCTCCATCCTGAAGCTGGCCCTGGCCAGTAGGGCCATGCCTAGGGCCGCCGTGCGTTTCGGTCGGTTCAGCACCGGGATTCCGAGGGCGCGCGACCGCTTGGACCGCCACTGGCGGTTGCGGGCCCCACCACCGAGGCTGATCACCCGCCGCAGGGCCGGCGCCCCCAGCTGTCGCAGCCGTTGCCACCCCGCCGCTTCGATGGCGGTGAGACCCTCGAGCAGGGCCTGCAGGTAGCGGGCATCGCTGACGGGCCTCGGCTCCAGGATCGGCTCCAGCTCCGGATCGTCCACTGGAAATCGTTCCCCTTGGCGGCTCAGGGGGAGCAGGTAGAGCCCCGTCGGGTGGACTGGAGCGATCTGGCGGCTCAGCTCCGCAATCCGTGCATCATCGAAGAAGTGGCGCAGCACGCCGGCGCCAGCGTTGGAGGCGCCCCCCACCAGCCAGCGGCCGGCCACCCGGTGGTTGCTGAGGCCGGCACCGGCCAGGGGTGCCGCCACGAACTGCTTCAGCACCAGGGTGGTGCCCAGCACGGCGATGCCATCGCCTTCCTGGGGGTCGGCGGCCAGCACGGCGGCATTGGCATCGGTGCTGCCCGCCACCACCTGGCAATCTCCAGGCAGGCCCAGGCACGTTGCCGCCCCTGGCGCAAGCGGGCCCAGCAGGCTGCCGCTGGATCGGATCCGGGGCAGCGCCTCCACCCCCAGGCCTGCGGCCACACCAGGGAGCCAGTCTCGCTGCTCCAGGTTCCAGCCCAGGCGCAGGTTGTTGCCCTCCTCGCCCCAGCGCCAGTCGTCCAGCAGCCAGCCCATCAGCCAGTCGGCCTGGTGGCGCAACAGCAAGCCCGACCCCGGCCCCAGCCCCGCTTCCCTGGCCAGGGCCAGCAGCCGCAGGGCCCTGGCCAGGCTGCCGCTGGCGCTGGCGGCCGGATGGCTGGGGGCGCCGCCGGACGCCTGGCCCAGAAGCGCGGTGATGGCTCCGGACTGTTCCGCACAGGCCAGGTGGTACGGCAGAGCCTGCTCCAGGGGGGGCGGCAGCAGGCTGCCGTCGGCCCTGCAGGCCAGCAAGGTACCGGAAGTGCCATCAATGGCGATGGCCCTCACCCGGCGGCGGATGGCCTCTGGAATGCCGGCCAGCAGTTCGATCAGCCCCTGCCGCCAGGCCTCAGGCTCTTCCAGGCGACCGGGATAGGGCGATTCACGGCTCAGCAGGGGATCGTCAAGTTGGCCGCCGGCGGCACTGGCGGCAGCCAGAACGGCCAGGCGCAGGCCACTGCTGCCGAGGTCAACCCCCAGAAACAGCGCTGACACGGCTCGCCGTGGCTTGCTTCAAGGTGGCGGCGATGGTGGTGACGTCCTCCCAGGGAAGGTCGAGATCCTTGCGGCCGAAGTGGCCATAGGCCGCCACGTCCTGGTAGAAGCGGCCCCCCCGCTGCTGGGGCAGTTCCCGCAGACCGAAGGCCTCGATGATCGCGCCGGGCCGCAGGTCGAAATGTTCCTGCACCAGGGCGGTGAGGTCGGCGTTGTCGAGGGCGCCGGTGCCGAAGCTCTCCACCAGGATGCTCACGGGCCGGGCCACGCCGATCGCGTAGCTGAGCTGCACCTCGGCCTTGCGGGCCAGGTCGGCCGCCACCAGGGCCTTGGCCACATAGCGGGCCGCATAGGCGGCGGAGCGGTCCACCTTGGTGGGGTCCTTGCCGGAGAAGGCGCCGCCGCCGTGGCGGGCATAGCCGCCGTAGGTGTCGACGATGATCTTGCGTCCCGTCAGCCCTGCGTCGCCCTGGGGGCCGCCCACCACGAACTTGCCGGTGGGGTTGACAAAGAAGCGGGTGGCCTCCCGGGTGGGTTTCAGGGGCAGATCGGCGGTGGCGGGGAGCACCACGTGCGTCCAGAGGTCGTCCTTGATCCGCTGCTGCACGGCCTTTTCATCGCTGATCCCTTCCACTTCAGCGGTGTGCTGGGTGGAGATGAGGATCGTGTCGATCGCCACGGGGCGGTCGTTCTCGTACACCACGCTGACCTGGGTCTTGCCATCGGGGAGCAGG
>JBBQIH010000090.1:0-8887 GCA_038324725.1 Cyanobacteriota bacterium
GTGGTGCTGCAGCATCCGAAGGTGCTGCGGGAACCGGCCCCCCGCATCCGGGTCCAGGAGTTCCAGGACAGTGCCATCGCCTACGAACTGCAGGTGTGGCAACGGGAACTGGGGGATGGCGCCATCGGCGATCTGCGCAGCGACCTTCTGGAGCAGATCTGGTATGCCCTGGCGCGGGAGGGCCAGAGCATTCCCTTCCCGGTGCGGGAGCTGCAACCGCGCCGCAACCGGGACCGACCCCAGCGGCCCAACCGCCCCACCCCCCAGCAGTGCTGCCAGACCCTGGCCAGCGGGGGCATTTTCACCGAACTGAGCGGCGAGCAGCTCGAGACCCTGGTGGAAGGCAGTCACCTGGTGGCCTACGGCCCCGGCGAGGCGGTGGTGCAGGAGGGGGCCGAGGGTCGCTCGATGTTCCATGTGCTGCGGGGGACCGTGGAGATCCTCAAGGAGCTGGAGCCGGGCCACACCGTGGCCGTGCGTCAGCTGGGGCCCGGAGAGGTGTTCGGTGAGATGACCCTCTTCCTCGATGCCCCACGCAGCGCCACGGTGCGGGCCACCGAGGAATGCCTGCTGCTGGAGGTGGACCGGGAGAGCATCAAGGGCCTGCTGGACGAGAACCCCGACCTGCTCGAGCGCTTCGCCGCCATGGTGCAGGAACGGCAGGCGGAGCTGAAAAGCCTGGATCGCGAACAACACACGGAACGCTCCAATGCTCTGCTGGACACGATGAAACGGCTCTTCTTCGCCTTCACGGGCACCTGATGGACAGCAAGAAGGGGCCAGGGTCAACGCTGTCCTCCCTGCTGGCACGGCTGGGGTTGCGCCATCTGGGGGATGGCGTTCGCTCGCTCGTGCCCTATGTGGCCGCGGGCCTGTTGCTGCTGGCGCTGCAGCGCAGCCCCATCAACGAAACCCTCAACCTGCTGCTTTACGACCTGATCACCAGCCTGCGCCAGGCTCCGCCGGGCACGGACAAGCCGATCACGATCATCGGCATCGATGAATCCGACCTCGCCACCTATGGGTTTCCCATCGACGACAAGGTGCTGTGCGACGTGATCGACCGGCTGATTGCTGGAGGGGCGGTGGCGATCGGCCTCGACATCTACCGCGACCAGGGCGCCGGCCCTGACCAGGCCTGTCTGCGCGAGCGCTTCCGCAGCAATCCCCGTCTCGTATCGATTTTCAATGTGGCCGAAGCCATCGGCCCGGTGCCGGGGACGCCGGACCATCGGCGCGGTTTCAACGACCTTGTGCTGGATGCCGATGGGGTGATCCGTCGCGATCTGGTGCATGTGGCCGGCCAGGACGAAGCCACCGTGTCCCTGCCCCTGCGCCTGCTGGAGGTGGGCAAGGGACAGCGGAGCCTGCGGCAGCGGCTCGACAAGGGCAGCGAACCTGGCCCTTGGCTGGAGCCGGCGTCGGGGGGCTACGACCAACTGGATGCCGCGGGGTTCCAACAGATGCTGTCGTTCCACCAGATCGGCAGCTTCCACCTCTGGAATCTCCAGGATGTGCTCGGCCGCAGGCCGATCCCCCGGGACCAGATCCGTGACCACATCGTGCTGATCGGCAGCACCGCTCCGAGCCTGCGCGACCTGTTTCCGGTGCCCCAGACCCGCTCCGCCCTCGGGGAGAAACAACTGCTGGTGCCCGGCGTCGAGATCCATGCCCACCGACTGGCCGCGCTGATGGACCGCGACGTCGCCGGCGACCCGCGGCGCCTGAGCACGCTTCCAGGCTGGGTGGAGCGACTGGCCGAGGTGCTGGCCGTGGTGCTGGGGATCGTGCTGGGGGAAGCCTTCCGGCTGCTGCGCCGCAGCGTGATCGTGGTGGTGCTGGTAGCGGCGGTGATGGTCGGTGGCGCCGTGCTGCTGCTCTACAACTTCGTCTGGGTCGGGTTGAGCCTGCCCCTGACCGGGCTGATCGCCATGGCCGGTGCGGCCTGGGTGCGCCGGGGCGCCTCCAGCCAGAAGCAACGCCAGCAGATCGAACGGCTGCTCGGCCAGACCACCTCCCCGGCCGTGGCCCGCCAGCTCTGGAACCAGCGGGATGGACTGCTCAGCGACGGGCGCTTCGAGGGACGCCAGCTGCCTGTCACCGTGCTGATGTCGGACACCTGCCAGTTCACAAGCGTGTCGGAACGCCTCACCCCCGGGGAGCTGCTCGACTGGCTGAACCGTGGCATGGCGCTGTTTGTCCCCGCGATCACGCGACGGGGCGGCATGGTCAACAAGTTCACTGGCGACGGTCTGCTGGCGGTCTTCGGTGCTCCCCTGAGCAGCGGCGAGCAGTCGGATGCCAAAGCGGCCATTGATGCCGCGTTGGCCATTCAGCGGGCCGTTGTGAGCCTCAATGAGGAGCTGGAGAAGGAGGGGCTGCCGGCCATGGGCCTGCGCGTCGGTGTCCACTCCGGTCCCGTTCTGGCGGGATCGATGGGCAGCAGCGAGCGTCTCGAGTACGCCGTGATCGGCGATGCCGTGAACTGCGCCTCACGGCTGGAGAGCATCGACAAGGAGCGTCAGACCAATCTCTGCCGGGTGCTGGTGTCCTCCAGCACGCTGGACCTGCTGCCCAAGGGACTGCCGCTGGAGTGGCTCGACTGGGGCGCACTGAGCGTGAAGGGGCGCACCGAACCCCTGCGCATCTGGGAGCTGCGGGGTAGCCTCAGCCGGGACAGCGCACTGGAATCCGCTCTGGCCACTGGGCCGTGATCAGATCGGCGAGCCCAAAGGTGGCACCAACCTCCTCCCGGGACACGCTGGAACCACAGGACTGTTGCAGCTTGACCAGGGACGCCTGCACGGCCGCATCCTCCTTGGAGGCTTCCGTCACGAGCAGACTCAGGGCCGGCGGAGAATCAGCGGCCACGAAGTTGAGCGGGTCGGCCGGGGTGGGGGTGGCCGCTGCGCCAGGGCAGATGTAGCTCGATTCCCACATCGTCGGCACTTTCACCGCCGGAAGCGTCAGCAGGGTGATGCCCGGAGCGGAGGCCGGCAGTACCCGGCGCTGGCCCGAGGCCATCGCCCCGTCCACGGTGCCGCGGCCGCTCAACGGGCGGAAGGTGATCTCCAGGGGGCTGGGGGAGGCGCTGGGGCCTTCGAGCACACCGAGGTAGCGAGCCTTGCCGGGGGCGAAGACACTGCTGGACGGAACCAGATGGGCCAGGAGGCGACTGGCGCATTCGCCCCGGGTGCCCCCCCCGACCCGCCGACCCGGAAAACTCTTGCGCAGATCACTCTGGGCCTGTGCTTGCGGCGGCTCAAGCGCCACCAGGGTCAGGAGGGATGCGGCCAGCAAGGGGAACAGGGAACGACCGCGAGGAGCCTTCGAGAGAGCAGCAGCCTTTCTGTTCATTGGAACCAGAGCGGGGAGGAAGCCTGCCGAATCGCCAGCCAGGCCCAGAGGAGTTTGCAGATGATGTGAAGGGCCTGATCGAAGGACAGGGTCCAAAGACGCCGGCATTTCCCCACGTCGATCAACAGATGCACAAACCACTCTGCCACACCCAGCAGGGGAGATTGGGTCACCATCCCCACCAGAAATCCATGGATGGCCGCATGGGAGGTGAGCCACCACCCCCAGCCGAGGGTCACGCCACAGCCTGGGCATTTCTCCCGGGCCATGCGATCGCTCTGAAGCCCGAAATCCCCGACGAAATGGGCCATCGTCAGCATCAGGAAGAGGTTGAAGATCGCTGGAAGATCAGGCACTGAATGAAGAACTGGGTTGACCTGAGCGACCCCTCATCAGTGGGCGAGAGGATAGGAATACGGGCCACGAAAGCCGTTACCAAAGGCTTACCAGGGAGTCCCGATCAACTGAACCCCCGCCCAGAAGTAGGGATGGGCCATGCCTGATGCGATACGGCGCTGCTGGGATGGTGTCAGTTCGGTGAGCAGGGGAAGGCCGTCGGACCCGATGACCTTATCGCCTTGCAGCCGTACCTTGCCAGTGGCCATCGCCTGCCGCGTGGCGCGGAGGGCATCGGCTTTCTGCACGCCCTGGTCGAGATAGCGATAGAGCTGCAGAAAATAGGCTGAGGTGGCAACATCATCGACATACCAGAGGGTGCCGATCGCACTGCGTGATCCCGCTTGCAGGGCCAGGCCGGCGAAACCGAGCTCACTGTCACTGTCACCCAGGGCCGTGCGGCAGGCGCTGAGCACGAACAGCTCGAGCTGACTGCCGCTGCGTTGCTGACGCAGACGGGCAAACTCCTGCAAACTGACAGGGCCGGTTCCTGTGTAGATGCGCGCCTGGGACGGTCCACCGGGCAAGAATTCGGCATGGGTGGCCACATGCAGGCGCTCATAGCGCGGGTCCGCCGCCTGGCTGAGCAGCACCTCCGGGGTGAAACTGCTGTTCAGGAAGCGGTCGACGCCGACCCCTTCGGGAATGCCGGCCAGTTCCTCCGGCACCAGTGGCAGGGGGCTGAGCCCTTCGAACTCCGAGGCCCCCGCCGCCAGCACCCGGCCCCGGGTCAACCGTGGAGGACCAAGGGAGGTGAGGCTGAGGGACGGGGTGATCGAGAAGCCGAAACTGTCACCGAAATAGTCGCTGCCGTCATGCAGGGCCGCGAAGGGAAGACCCTGCAGACCCCGATCGGCGACGATCACCAGGGTGGTGATGCCCTTGGCCTTGAGCTCCTCGGCGACGGGCGCGATCAAGGCCTTGTGGATCTGCCTGGACGGGGAGTCAGGGTTCTCCACCTGGAGCGGTTCGAGGCGCGCCAGCTGCCGGTACAGCGCCCGCAGCTGTTCCCCGAAGCGCTCCCGGGACAACTCAACCCGCTTGCCGACAGGCTCCCCCCTGCGGCTGAGCAGGATCAAGTCCAGGAACGAATTCGCCGCCGACTTGTCTGCTCCGGTCGGGGGCTGCAGCCCCTGGCCCGGCGTCTCCTTCTGTTCGGTGAAGGACACCATCAGAACGGCAGGATTGAAGCGCTCGTCGTCCTTGTCCCCCTTCTGGGAGGCCTTGCTGAGCAGTCGCTGCAGTTCCTCGAGGCGCAGGGTTCCTTCGGAATCCGCCTCCGCGCCCACAGTCCCCAGGGTCCTGCGTACGTCCTCGGTGCGCTGTTGGTCGCCTTCCGAGATCGCTGCCGTCACCTGGTCCGCCCCCAGGGTGGTGATGGTGATGGTGAGGGGGCCAGGCGCCGTCACCGCGCCGTCGGCCAGGCTGAAGTCGGCTTCCGAAAGGTTCACGGCCAGGGCGTCGGACCCCACCCCGCGCCGGCTCGTGCTCAGGTTTGAGCCGAAGGGCGTCGTCTGGGTGGCTGGAAAGATGCGATAGCCCAGATCAGGTAGAAGCAGAGACGGGCTCGTTGGGGAGGATGGTGACGGCTCCTGGGGTGCCGTCACCGTCTGGGGCGGGATTGGCGTGAAGGGAGGCGCTGGTGTGAGGGGAGGTGTGGGCGTGAAGGGCGGATCGGGCGGCGCTGGTGCTGTCGCTGCCAGGTTGCCGACGAAGGTGGCCGGAAACGTCGGATCGTTGGTCATCACCACACCCTGAAGCTCGAAACCGGTCGGCAGGGAGATCTGGCCGGGGGCGAAGGCGCCGGTGATGCCGCGGGCCCGGATCAGATCAAAGGGGGTGGGAGCTCCCACGATCGGCGGTGAGACCACCTCCAGTGCCCCGCCAAGAATGGCGTCACCGAAAACGGAGATCTGATCGCCGTTGGAGAGGTCGAAAAGGAGCCGACTGTTGGCCGCCAATCGGAAGCTCCCGGCACGAATGACGAGCGATCCGATGGGATCGAGCAACGCCACCGGCGCCCCAGGCAGAAGGGAGCCTCCATTGGTGAACGTCCCCAGGCCGGCGGCCACTTCGATCAAACCGGAACCCTGGAGCGTTCCATCATTCTGAAACGAGGCACTGTCCACCAACAGCCTTGCCGAACCATCGCCCTGCATGACAATAGATGTGCCCGCGGCGATGGTTGCACTCCGCAGATTCAAGGTGCTGTTGGGAGCAATCAGGATCGATCCGGCACTATCAAGGGTCGCCAGCTGATTGGATCCTGAAAGCTGTAGCCGTGCCCCACTGTCAACAACCAGACTGGGGCCAAGGACGCTCGCCTGATTGAGCGCGAGGGTGGCGCCATCAGCAACCCTGATCCGCGTCGTAAGGACCATAGTTGGGTCCCTGATGGTTGCGCCATCGATACGACTGCTTTGAGCGGAAGGACCAATCTGCAGAAGTGCCCTCGAAAAGGCTGTCACGGTGCGGCCGGGACCTTGAACATAACGTCTGGAAATATCCAGAATGGCCGGCTTCAGACTTCCAAACTGGGAGAGTTGAACCTCCCCCAGGCTGGTTGGACTCCAGCCGAACTCGCCGGAGCGCACCGTGCCCGAAATGAGATTGAAGGGGGAAACGGCACCGGTGAGTTGGATGTTGCCATCGATCCGGGAGGCACCCTGAAAGGTCCGAAGGGTCCCGGTGTTGATGTCAACCGCGCCCTGCTGCCAGCTGATGGCTCCCGCCGGGGACGCTGCATTGGCGCCCTTCTCGTACCAGAGATTGATATCCAGTCGTCCCAGCGAGGACGTGTTCGAGAAGGCGACGGGGTCCACACCGGGAACGTTGATCAGGATGTTGCCGTCGGCCCTCAGGTCCAGGGTGGCGTTCGCACCAGCGGTTTTCTGGACCGGAGCCAGCAGGGAAATGGTTCCTGTCTGGGTGCCGGCGGAATCGGTCGTGTCGACGATCACCGTCTGGCCGCCGTTGAGGGCCGTGTTGATGAGGGAGACATCGACGAGCGACGCGGAACCCGCCCCACCCCCTGGCGTACCACCGGGGGGTGGTCCGCCCCCAAGTCCGGGGGCGACGATCTCGATGTCGCGGGGATCAATCAACCAGGTGCCGCCTCGCCCCCTGGGTGCCGACAGATCCGGCGCTGTGGAGAGCCCCAGCCGGCTCGCCGAGGTTTCAACAAAACCGCCATCGCCTCCCTGGGGACCGCCCCGGGCGCTGATCGCGCCAGCCACCGCGGCCCGTTCGGTGCCGAGGACCCTGATGCGGCCGCCACTGCCAGCCAGGGTGGCATCAGCGCGCAGGGTTGACGCCGCATCCACCGTGGTCATCGAGGCGGTCACGGCACCGAGGGGATCGGCACCGACCTGAAGGACTCCTCCCGCAGTGCCTCCCGTGGCCAGAAGACTGGATCCGGCCAGCGAAACCTGGTCGCCGGACAGGCTGAGGCGTCCACCGGCACCGGCCGGGTCGGACACATCCACCGTGCTGTTCTGCAGCGCGACCTGCTGACCCTGCAGCACCACCTGACCCCCGGGGGCCTGCAGCCGAGATCCCCCCAGCAGCACGTGGCCTCCCTGGGCATCCAGCAGCAGGCCGCCGTCGACCGTGAGCAGGCCACCGTCGATGGCCAGATCGCCCTGGGCGGACAGGCCCAGCTGACGCAGGGTGGCGGGGTCGGTACTGAGACCGGACAGGCTCAGGTCAGGCGCCCCGGCAAGGGTTGCGACAGCAGCGGCCGTGGTGCTGAGCCCATCGAAGCGCCCCTCTCCCACCCTCACGCTGGTGGCGGTGGTGAGGTTGAGTTGCTGGGCATTGATGATGGTGCCGGCACCACTGAACCGGATTCCCCCTGGGGAGAGCCAGACGAGGTTGGCCTGGCCGCTCAGGGTGATGGCCTTGTCGATGAAGCTGCCTAAGGGGTGGGTGACACCCACCATCACGTTGCGGTGACCGGCCACGTCGAGACTGACGCCGGTGATGCCGCCGCGCGTGTCAAAAGCGGAGAAGCGGTGAAAGAGATTGGGCCCGGCGGACGTGCCCCCCTGGATGGCACAGGCACCGCTGAAGCAGCTGCCTCCGAGACGGCCATTGACCACACTGCCCAGCCCCAGCGCCCCATCGGTGGCCGAGATCTCGCCGGCGGCGACGGGCGAGGCCGCCACTCCCAGCAGGGCGAAAACCCCCAGAGGGAGGAGGCAACGCGCGGGTATCAAGGCAAGCGCCGATCCCGAACGTGCCTTCCGGGCAAATTCGCCCGGGGATTGGCAGCTGTTGCTACTCAAAGTCCTGCCCACGGCGCTGTTTGGCCGGTAAGTTCTCTACGACTCGTTGGCGCCAGGACTCCCTTGGTCATCAGTCACGCATCAGGTGCTATCCCACCTGGCCTCATCAACATCTAAGAAAGCTACCAGCCTGATCTTTCTGAGCGAGAACCCGGCCTGCCTTGATGCTTCTTCTTCTCGCCCAGTTGGTGGCCCCTCCCCTGCAGGACGGGCCGGTCCGGTTGCCAGGTCCACCCCGTCAGCTGGAGCGGCCCGGCAACGTCGATTCGCAGCCGCCCGTCCCCGTCGACACCCAGCCCCTCGAGACACCAGCTCCTGAACCCGACGGCAACAGGCCGGCCCCCCCCAACCAAGTCCCGGCCACCCAGCCTGCGGGTCAACTGCCGGAGATCCGCGGGCTGACGCTCTACAGCCCCGCCCAAGTGCGCACGATCCTCGCCGAATGCGGCAGGGTGGCGGATCCAAGAGAACGACTCAAGGCCTGCGCCGTCGCCCTCAGCACCCGTCTGATCTTCGATGGCTACGTCAGCAGCCGCGTCTACGTAGCCGATGACACGGCGCCCGGCTACCTCAATGTGGTGGAGGGTCGTGTCGTCAGCCTCCAGGTGTCCGGCAGCGATCCGTGGCTGAACCGTCGTGTCGGACGGCTGCTGCGCCCCCTGCGGGGCCAGATCCTGCGGCTGTCCACCGTCGAGCTGCAGTTGCAACTGCCCAAGCGGCAGCCGGGCATCGAAAGTGTGCGCGGCACCTTGGCGCGGTTGGGCAGTGATCCCTCCGAAGGAGTGTTCCGGGTCGCCGTGGAGCCGGCCCGTGAACCCTGGCAAGGGGACCTGGCGCTGCGCAACGAC
>JBBQIH010000091.1:0-8880 GCA_038324725.1 Cyanobacteriota bacterium
GGTTGCAGCTTTCCTCGCTGAGATTGATGTCCTGGACGATCGGCCTCAGCTGACCGCTGAAGCGGCCGTAGGGGGGATTGCCTGCGGACAGATGCAGGTCGCTGCCTCCGGCCTTGACCAGTTCCTGCATCAGGTCCTCGATCAGAAGGTCCATGTGCTCAGTTCCGAACGCTCAGACAGTAGGGACATTCCAACCATTCGTCCTCAAGCCCGGCCCCGCAGCTGCGGCAGGTGAGGGTGCTCAGGGCCCGGGCCCGCCGCTCCGATTCCAGGCCCGTGTCGGTGAGCAGCATCCGCTCCACCTCTTCAAGGGTGGTCAGCCCCTGCCGCACCAGGTCAAGGCCGTAGCCCAGCAGGGTTTTCATACCGCTTTCCAGAGCCAGGCGGCGCAGCTCCTCGGTCGTCGACCGCTTGGCCACGGCGGCGGAGAGGGTCTCGTTCATGCGCAGGATCTCGTAGACCCCCACCCGGCCCTTGTAGCCCCGCCCCTGGCAGGTGCTGCAGCAGCCCTCTGAGCCCGGCAACACCGTGTTGGCGCGATAAAACGTGATGTCGCTCTCATCGGAGGCCACCAGGCCGAACCGGGCCAGCTCGCCGTGGTGTGGGTGGTAAGAGATGCGGCACTCGCTGCACAGGCGGCGTAGCAGGCGCTGGGACACCACTCCCAGCAGCGAAGCGCTCACCAGGAAGGGCTCCATCCCCATCTCATCGAGCCGGGCGAAGGCGCTGGCGGCGTCGTTGCAGTGCAGGGTGGTGAGCACCAGGTGGCCGGTCAGGGCCGCCTCAATGGCCGTGCGGGCGGTTTCCAGGTCGCGGGTCTCCCCCACCAGCAGCACGTCCGGGTCCTGCCGCATGAAGGCGCGCAGGGCAAGGCTGAAGTCGTAGCCCTTCTCCCGGTTCACCTGGGTCTGGGTGATGCCCGGGAGGGTGTACTCGATCGGGTCTTCGACCGTGGAGATGTTGATGGTGGGGTCGTTGCGCTCCGAGAGCAGGGCGTAAAGGGTGGTGGATTTGCCGGAGCCGGTGGGTCCGGTGACCAGGATCATGCCGAAGGGCTTGGAGCCGATGTCCCGCAGGGTCTCCCTGGCCTCGTCGTCGGTGATCAGGCTGTCCAGGCCCAGCTGGGTGGCGCCGCTGTCGAGCAGCCGCAGCACCACCTTCTCGCCGTAACGGCCCGGCAGAGTGCTGACCCGGAAATCGATCGTGCGCTCACGGAAGGTGCGGCGAATCCTGCCGTCCTGGGGCATCCGCCGCTCGGCGATGTCCAGGTCGGCCATGATCTTGAAGCGAGAGGTCACCGCCGGGATCAGGGTGCGGGGCAGCTTGTCGATGCTGCGCAGGACGCCGTCCTGTCGGAAACGGATCAGCAGGCCGTCTTCCTGCGGTTCGACGTGGATGTCACTGGCGCCGGTGGTGAGTGACTCGACCAGGATCCGGTCCACCAGACTCATCACCGGGGAAATCCCCTCGCCGGTGCCGCTGGCTTCGAGGTCCTCGGTTTCCGGTGCGATCTGGCCGCCGGGGGTGGCAGCCTGGCCCAGGTCGAGATCGCGGAACAGGGACGTGTGCTCCGCGCCGGTGACCTGCGGACGCTGGGTGAGACCTTCTGATGGCATCGACGGAGATCGGGAGCGAAGCCTGGGGCCGAGGTGCGGGCTTCCACCGCTTGTGGAGAGGGCTCCTCGGCATTCAACATAACTGGATCTGACATCCCTGCCAGAACGCATGACCGGCGACATCACTCCCCCCCATGAGGAACAGATCGATCCGCGGGAGGGCGCGGTCGACGCGGCCCGGGTGGAGGCGCTCCTCGAGACCCTGCAGACGACCCCCGACGCCGAAGCCGCCGGTACGGCGGCTGATCCGGGTTCCCAGGCCCCGCCATCCCCAGACGGAGAGCCTTCTGAGCGCCTCGGCCAGCTCGAGGCCGAACTGGCCGCCCTGCGCAGCGAGAACGAGTCGCTGCGGGGCCAGTACATGCGCATCGCCGCCGACTTCGACAACTTTCGCAAGCGCCAGAGCCGCGACAAGGAGGATCAGCGCCTGCACATCACCTGCACGACCCTCACCGAGATCCTGCCGGTGGTCGACAACTTCGACCGGGCCCGCCAGCAGCTCAATCCCCAGAGCGAAGAGGCCCAGAGCCTGCATCGCAGCTATCAGAACCTCTATAAACAACTGGTTGATGTGTTCAAGCAGCTGGGGGTTTCGCCGATGCGGGTGGAAGGGGAACCCTTCGACCCCAGCCTTCACGAAGCCGTGCTGCGCGAACCCAGTGAGCAACACCCGGAGGATGTGGTGATCGAGGAGCTGCAGCGGGGCTACCACCTCGATGGACGCGTGCTCAGGCATGCCCTGGTCAAGGTGTCGATGGGCCCCGGCCCTTCCGGCGGCACCAGCCCCGCCGCAATCTCGGCTCCCCCCAGTGAGGGGCAGTCCGACTGATGGCCGATTACTACGAGCTGCTCGGTGTCGGCCGGGACGTGGATGCCGACAGCCTCAAGAAGGCTTACCGGCGCCTGGCCCGCCAGTACCACCCGGATGTCAACAAGGATCCTGCGGCGGAGGATCGCTTCAAGGAGATCGGTCGGGCCTACGAAGTGCTCAGCGATCCCCAGGCCCGGGCCCGGTATGACCAGTTCGGCGAGGCCGGCCTGGGCGGTGGCGGCGGCATGCCCGACATGGGCGACATGGGGGGCTTCGCCGACCTGTTCGAAACCTTCTTCAGTGGTTTCGGTGGGGCCGGCGGCGCTGCCGCCGGTGGCGCACGTCGCCGCGGACCGCGCCAGGGCGACGATCTGCGCCTCGATCTCACCATCAGCTTCAGCGAGGCTGTTTTCGGGAGCGAGAAGGACGTCCAGATCCGCCACCTCGAGACCTGCACCACCTGCAGCGGCTCGGGGGCCAAGGCGGGCAGCGGCCCCACCACCTGCGGCACCTGCGGCGGCGCCGGCCAGGTGCGACGGGCCACCCGAACCCCCTTCGGCAACTTCACCCAGGTGGCGCCTTGCCCCACCTGCGAAGGCACCGGCCAGGTGATCGCCGATCCCTGTTCCGCCTGCGGCGGTCAGGGCCTGCAGCAGGTGCGCAAGAAGCTGCGCATCAACATCCCTGCCGGTGTCGACTCCGGCACCCGGCTGCGGGTCGGCCAGGAGGGCAACGCCGGCCAGCGGGGCGGCCCGGCGGGAGATCTCTACGTCTTCCTCACGGTCCAGGCTCACCCCCACCTGCGCCGGGATGGGGTCACGATCCATTCCGAGGTGTCGCTCCACTACCTCCAGGCGATCCTGGGCGACACGATCGAGGTGGAGACCGTCGACGGTCAGGAGCCGCTGGAGATCCCCCCCGGCACCCAGCCCGGGGCCGTGATCACCATGCAGGGCAAGGGAATTCCGCGCCTGGGCAATCCGGTGGCCCGCGGCAACCACCAGTTCACCATCAAGGTGCAACTGCCCACCAAGCTCAACGGTGAGGAGCGGCAACTGCTCGAGCAACTGGCCGGCCACCACACCAGCAAGGGCCAGCGCCACCACCACAAGAGCGGCCTGTTCGGCGGCCTCTTCGGTTGAACGACCCGGTGGCCCTCGATCTGCGGGGCACCGCCTGCCCGGTCAACTTCATCCGGGCACGCCTGGCGCTGGAAACGCTGCCATCGGGGGGCTGGCTCCAGATCGACCTGGATCCAGGTGAACCGGAGCAGATGGTGGCCGAAGGTCTGCGCTCCGAGGGTCACACGGTGCAGACGGTCATCCCCTCGCCGTTCGCCGCAGGGGAGGGGGTTCGGTTTCTGGTGCGACGGGATGGGGGCTGAGCCGCTGCCGGGTCGGGTGGTGGCCCTGCAGGCCAACTACTGCCTTGTGGCTCTTGAGGGGCCCTCCGAGCTCGGCCCCGCTGGCTCCGAGCCGGGCAGAGGCGGCCGCCTGCTGTGCACCCGCCGCTCCCGGCTCGACAAGAGCGGCCAGCAGGTGTGCGTCGGAGACCGGGTGACGGTGGCGTCCATCGACTGGCGGGCGCGGCGGGGGTCGGTGGTGGGCTTGGAGCCCCGCCACAATCTGCTGGAGCGGCCGGCGGTCGCCAACGTCAGCCGGGTGTTGGTGGTGGTGGCCGTGGCCGAGCCGGGTCTCGATCCCCTGCAGCTCACCCGGTTCCTGATCACCGCGGAGGCCACCGGCCAGCCGGTGCAGGTGGTGCTGAGCAAGGCCGACCTGCTGCCGGCGGCCGAGGTGCAGGCCTGGTGTCGCCGGCTGGAGGGCTGGGGCTATGCAACGGTGGCGATCTCCTCGCGCACCGGGGCGGGCCTGTCGGCGTTGCGAAGCCACCTGGGGCAGCCGGGCATTGCCGTGCTCTGTGGCCCCTCCGGGGTGGGCAAGAGCAGCCTGCTCAATGCCCTGGCCCCCACCCTGGAGCTGCGCGTCGCCGCCGTGTCCGGACGGCTGCGACGGGGACGCCACACCACACGTCATGTCGAACTGTTTGCGCTGGCTCCGGGGGCCCTGGTCGCCGATTCACCGGGCTTCAACACCCCCGCCCTGCCCGGCGACCCCCACACCCTCGCGGCGGCCTTCCCGGAGCTGCTGGCCCGGCTCAGGGCCTCCCCGTGCCGTTTCGCCAACTGCCGCCACCAGGGGGATCCCGGCTGTGCCGTGGGGGACACCTGGGACCGTTACGCGATCTACGGCCGCTGCCTGGAGGAGGTGGAGGCCCTGGCGGGGGCCCGCTCCCGCGCCAGTCAGACGCGGGCGGGCGATGGCGGCCTGCGGCAGCGGGGCGACCGCCTCGAGCCCCTGCTCGATCCCCAGCTGCGCCGTTCCTCCCGCAGCACCCGGCGTCAGGCGCTGGAGCAGAACCTGACGGCGCTGGATGGGGACGTCAGTTCCCCAGACCGGGAAGATTGAGATCAAGGCCACCGGTGAGGGTTTCCATCCGTTCGCGCATGGTGGTCGTGGAGAGCTCGTAGGCGTTGCAAAGGGCCGCCAACACGGCCGCTTCCACGGTTTCGGCGGGTTCGCCGAGCAGCTCGGGGCTCAGCGCCACCCGCAGGGGCTGCTGGTTGCCGGTGAGCCAGACACTGGCGCGGCCCTCGGGATCGCGGCCCTGCAGCTCCATCGCATCAAGCTCTTCCTGGAGCTTCTGGGCGTCCTGCTGAATCTGCTGGGCCTTGCGGAAGGCCTCGGTCAGCTGTCCGAAATTGGGAAGTCCGAAGCCGGCCATGCCAGAGGGTCAACGTAGGAACTCAGGCTAGAACCCCAGCCGTTTGACTTCCGGGTGCAGGCGCACGCCGCAGCCCTCCAGCACCCGCTGCTGCACCAGCCGGATCAGGGCGTCGATGTCGGCGGCGGTGGCGAAGCCGGTGTTGACGATGAAGTTGGCGTGGATCGGCGACACCTGGGCCTCGCCGATGCTCAGCCCCTTGAGGCCAAGGGATTCGATCAGCTGCCCCGCCTTGAGCGGCTCCGGGTTGCGGAACACGCTGCCGCAGCTGGGTTGCTGGTAGGGCTGGGTGCTGGTGCGGCTCTGCAGGTTGGCGCTCGTGCGGGCCGTGAGGGTCGCCGGGTTGTGGCCGGGCTCCAGCCGGAACCGGGCCGAGAGCACGAGCAGGGGCTCGTCCTGCAGACGGCTGTGGCGGTAGGCGAAGGCCAGATCGGCGGCCTCCAGGCGGAAAGGGGCCTCGGGCCGGCGCGGATCCAGCACCCACACCGAGGCGAGCCACTCGGCGGTGCAGCCCCCCTGGGCTCCGGCGTTCATCACCACGGCCCCACCCACCGTGCCAGGGATGCCCACGGCCCACTCCAGGCCCCGCAGGCCGCTGCGGGCGGCCTTGCGGGCCAGGGTGGGGATGGGCTCGCCCGCCTCCGCCTCCACCCAGCCCTCACCGGGATCCAGGCGGCTGCCCTGCAGGCGGCGGTTGCAGAGGGTGAGGCCTTCAAGGCCGCTGTCGGCAATCAGCAGGTTGGAGCCAGCGCCGATGCAGCGGAAGGGCAGGCCCGCGGCCGCCGCCCAGGCGGCGTGGGCGATCAGGGCCTCCTGGTCGGCGGGTTCGGCGAACCAGGCGGCGGGCCCCCCGACCTTCCAGGTGGTGAACTCCCGCAGGGAGACCGATGGACGCGGTTGGCTGAACGGGGCCGTGACCATCCCCTCAGGCCACCAATGCCGAGGGATGTTCGCGTTCATCGAAGGCCCCCAGGCGCTCCCAGAGGCTGTTGATGTCGCCGGCCCCCATGGCCACCACCAGGTCGCCCGGGCCGGTGCCGCTGGCCACCAGCTCCGCCAGCGCCTCCATGCTGGCCGCCACCGCCACCGGCAGGTCGGGGGCGTGGGCCCGCAGCGCCTCGGCGAGGGCCGGGCTGGAGATCCCCGCCATCGGGGCCTCGCCGGCGGCGTAGAGGGGTGCCAGCAGCACCGCATCGGCGTGGGTCAGGGCGGCGGCGAAGTCGTCCAGGAACTGGGCGGTGCGGGTGTACCGATGGGGCTGGAACACCGCCACCAGCCGGCGGGGCACCAGCGGCAGTGGACTGCGGCCGCTCTCCACCATCAGCCGGGCCATGGCCAGGGTGGCCGCCACTTCGCTGGGATGGTGGGCGTAGTCGTCGACGATCGCCCGGTCCTGCCAGAGGCCGCGGCAGTCGAAGCGGCGCCCGGGGGGACGCAGGCTCGCCACCGCCTGGCGCAGGTCGGCGAAGGGCACGCCCTCAAGGCGGCAGGCCGCCATCGCCGCCACGGTGTTGCTCAGGTTGTGGCGGCCAGGCAGGGGCACCTCCAGGGTGCCCAGGGTCACCCCGTGCTCATACCAGCTGGCCAGGGTGCCATCACCCCGCTCCTCCAGGGGGATGGCGGCGAACTCCACGGCCTCGCAGCTGCGGGTCGACCACCAGCTGGCGGCTTCGAAGTGCTCGTGCAGCACCGGGCAGTCCCGGTTGGCCAGAAGGGTTGTGCAGCCGCTGGCGAAGCGCTGCAGGGTGGCCACCAGCGAAGCCAGGTCCGGGTAGTGGTCGGTGTGGTCGAGTTCGATGTTGGTGAGCAGCCCGAGCCGGGGGGTGAACTTCACCAGGGAGCCGTCCGATTCGTCGGCTTCCGCCACCAGCAACCGCCCCTGGCCATGGCGGCCGTTGCTGCCGAAGGCCGGCACGATGCCGCCGATCACGGCGGTGGGGTCCTCGCCGACGGCCTCCAGCAAGGTGGCGATCAGGGTGCTGGTGGTGGTTTTGCCGTGGCTGCCGGCCACAGCGATCGAGGGCTGGTCGTTGATCAGGGCCGCCAGCACGTCGGAGCGGTGCACGATCGCCAGTCCGCGCCGTCGCGCCTCGGCCAGTTCCTCATTGGCGGCGGGCACCGCTGAGCTGATCACCACGAGAAGGGCCGACTCGGCTCCGCCTTGGGTCTCCTCCAGCCCAGCCATCACCGCGGCGATGGTGGCGGCGGTCTGCTCCTGGAAGAGCCGCACCCCAGCGGTCTGCAGCCGCTCCAGCACCGGGCTGGGACGGGGATCGGAGCCGCTCACAAGGAAGCCCCGTTCCGCCAGGATCCCCGCCAGGGCGGACATGCCAATCCCACCGGCCCCGATGAAATGGAGCGGCTGACGGCGATCAAGCTTTGGGATCAAGGGGGACTCCAGGCCTTGCCGAAAATAACGGCAGGTCCCCCCTCCCCCCTTTGCGGGATACTGCGCTTTGCCGACCGTCCGATCCGGGGCCTGTGGCTGCGGGAAAGAGCAGGACCCCATTTCTGTATGATCGGCAGCCAAAATCCCCCCTTGCTAGCGGGTTCCACCGCTTTCTGCCATGACCTTGCGCGTTGCGATCAATGGATTTGGCCGAATCGGTCGGAACTTCATGCGCTGCTGGCTCAGCCGAGGTGAGAACACTGGAATCGAAGTTGTCGGTCTGAACGACACGTCCGATCCGAAGACCAACGCCCACCTGCTCCAGTACGACACGATGCTCGGCCACATCCGCAACGCGGAAGTGAGCTACACCGACGACACCATCGTGGTGAACGGCAAGCCGATCAAATGTTTCTCCGATCGCAACCCCCTCAACCTTCCCTGGAAGGAGTGGGGCGTGGATCTGGTGATCGAAGCCACCGGCGTCTTCATCGACCAGAAGGGAGCTGGAAAGCACATCGAGGCCGGCGCCAGCAAGGTGCTGATCACGGCTCCGGGCAAGGGGGAAGGCGTCGGCACCTTCGTGGTGGGCGTCAACGCCGACCAGTACCGCCATGAGGACTTCGACATCATCAGCAATGCCAGTTGCACCACCAACTGCATGGCGCCGATCGTCAAGGTTCTCGATCAGAGCTTCGGGATCGTCAAGGGCATGATGACCACCACCCACAGCTACACGGGTGACCAGCGCATCCTCGATGCCAGCCATCGCGATCTGCGCCGTGCCCGTGCCGCCGCCGTCAACATCGTTCCCACCTCCACCGGCGCCGCCACGGCTGTGGCCCTTGTTTACCCGCCGATGAAGGGCAAGCTCAGCGGCATTGCCATGCGCGTGCCGACCCCCAACGTTTCGGTGGTCGACCTCGTCCTTGAAGTGAGCCGCGGCACCACCAAGGAAGAAGTCAATGCCGTTCTCCAGGAATCCTCCATGAATGGGATGAAGGGGATCATCAAGTACTGCGATCTGCCCCTGGTCTCCACCGATCACGCCGGCACCGATGAATCCACGATCGTGGATGCCGACCTCACCCTGGTGATGGGCGACAACATGGTGAAGGTGATTGCCTGGTACGACAATGAGTGGGGCTACAGCCAGCGCGTCGTCGACCTGGCCGAAGTGGTCGCTCGCAACTGGAAGTGAGTCTGCGCGCTGGGTTCAGCTGAAATGCTGGAAGCTGGCTGAGGGGGGGGCGATCGCCCCTCCCCTGGTCGACCAGGCC
>JBBQIH010000092.1:0-8826 GCA_038324725.1 Cyanobacteriota bacterium
GCTCTACGCCCACTTCGATCGGGTGCCCCTGGTCTCGATCTCCGAAAACCAGCGCCAGCCTGTGCTGGGGGCCAACTGGCTTGGCAATGTCTACCACGGGCTGCCCAACGATCTCTATCGCTACCAGCCAACTCCCAGGCCCTACCTGGCCTTCATCGGCCGCATCTCACCGGAAAAGCGACTGGATCGGGCCATCGCCATCGCTTCGGCGGTGGGTCTGCCGCTGAAGGTGGCCGCCAAAATCGATCCGGTGGATGCCTCCTATTTCCACGAGCAGATCGAGCCGCTGCTGCGCGACAACCCACTGGTGGAATTCATTGGTGAGGTGGATGACGCCGGCAAGCAGGATCTGCTGGGCCATGCCCTCGCCCTGCTGTTTCCGATCGACTGGCCCGAACCCTTCGGTCTGGTGATGATCGAGGCCAACGCCTGCGGCACGCCGGTGATCGCCTGGCGCAACGGCTCGACCCCGGAAGTCATTCGCCACGGGGTCAATGGCTTCCTGGTGGCCTCGATCGAGGAGGCCATCGCCGCGGTCGGCGCGCTGGAGAAGCTCGACCGATCACGGGTCCGAAGCCACTTCGAAGTGTGCTTCTCCGTCAGTCGCCAAGCCGAGGACTACGAGCAGCTCTACCGCCATCAGATCCAGGCCCGCCGCTGCCACAGCCCCGCTCACCGGACTCCGGTGCATGTCTGATCCGCTCCATCCCTTCGTCCTAAAAAACGAGGAAACCTTCGCGATCCTGGATTCCCGTGGCGAAATCTGTCCGGATGTCCAGCACGATGTCGGCATCTTCCACCGTGGCACCCGCCACGTCAGCCGGCTGCAGCTGTTGCTGTGGGATCGACCACCGCTGGTGCTGAGCGCCACCGAGCGTGGAGCGGTGGGCGTGCTCGTGAGCCATCTCGGCAACAACGATGACGTGGCCAGTGGCTCTGCGGCGATGACGATCCATCTGGAGCGCAGCACTGTCCTGACCGCCACCGCCTGCCTGCAGCAGTTCTGCTTCACCAGCTATGGCGACCGGCCCGTCGAGATGCCGCTGACCCTGCGCCTGGATGCGGACTTCCGCGACATCTTTGAGGTGAGAGGGTATGCCAGGACGGCGCGGGGCCGCACCGTCCGTCGCTGTGTGGACGGCACCCTGGAGCTCATCTACAGGGGCCTGGATGGGGAGGATCGGGTCACAGTCCTGCGCCTGAGCGATCCTGTTGAGGACGTGGGTGAAGAGCACATCAGCCTTCAGATGACCCTGGAGCCCAGGCAGACACGGCGGCTCTTCCTGGTGTTGGATTTTCACCCCAGTTCAACACCGCTGGGCGCGGAGAATCACTTCAATGCCGCCATGACCGCCACGATCCAGCGCTTCCGGGACGCCCGGCGCAGCGCCGCTTCGGTGGTCAGCGACAACCCGGCCTTCAACAGCTGGCTGATGCGCTCCTTCTCCGACGTGCATCTACTGGCCAGCCAGGTAGAGCATGGCCTCTACCCCTATGCCGGAGTGCCCTGGTTCAGCTGTCCCTTCGGCCGGGACGGGCTGATCACGGCACGCCAGATGCTGATGGTGGAACCACGGCTGGCGCGGGGCGTGTTGGGCTACCTGGCCAGCCGTCAGGCCATTGTCGATGATCCCGCCCACGACGAGGAGCCCGGCAAGATCCTGCACGAATCACGGCTGGGGGAAATGGCGGCGCTCGGAGAAGTGCCGTTCTCCAGGTATTACGGCGCTGTCGACTCCACGCCCCTGTTTCTGATGCTGGCAGGCGACTATCTCTGCCGCAGTGATGACCGTGACTTCATCGCCGGCCTGCTGCCTGAACTGCAGGCGGCCATGGGCTGGATCCACAGGGCGGAAGCCAGCAGCTTCGACGGCTTCCTGCGCTACCTGCGCGTGGCTGAGAATGGCCTGCGCAACCAGGGCTGGAAGGATTCCGACGACTCCATCCACCACGCCGATGGCCAGTTAGCCCAGGGCTCAATCGCCCTGTGCGAAGTGCAGGCCTACGCCTACGGCGCCCGCCGCGCCCTCGCTTCGATCCTGCACCGCCTGGGCAGACCCTCAGAAGCCGAAGGCCTGCTGGAGGAGGCTGCCGCCTTGCGCCACCGCTTCCACCAGGCCTTCTGGACGCCCTCCATCGATTCCTATGCCCTGGCCCTCGATGGCGAAGGCCAGGCCTGCAAGGTGCGGGCATCCAATGCCGGGCACTGCCTCCTGACCGGCATCGCCACCAAGGAGGCGGCGGCGGCCATCGCCAGGCAACTGATGGCCCCCACCAGCTTCAACGGTTGGGGTGTTCGCACCCTGGATGAACGGGAGATCCGCTACAACCCGATGAGTTATCACAACGGTTCCGTCTGGCCCCATGACAACGCCCTGATCGGCATGGGCCTGGCCCGATACGGCCACCGCTCCGAGGCCTTGCAGATCCTCTCCGGCCTGTTCGAAACCGCCAGCGCCGTGCCCATGTTCCAGTTGCCGGAGCTGTTCTGCGGGTTCCCCCGCCGGGAGGAGGAGGGGCCCACGTACTACCCGGTGGCCTGCAGCCCCCAGGCCTGGGCCAGCGCCAGCGTGTTCGGCCTGCTGGAGGCGATCACCGGCATGGCGATCGAGCGGGAGCATGGCAGCCGTCGGGTGCAGGTGCGCCTGCACAATCCCTCTCTGCCGAGTGGGCTCAACCTGCTGGACATCAACGGGTTGCGGCTGGGCGAGGAGGAGATCAGCCTGCAGTTCCACCGCAGTGACCACGACGTGGGCGTGCTGGTGCGCGGACGATCGCCCGGAGTGGACGTGCTGATCATGAAGTGAGATCCCGGCCGGGATGCGTTCGTGCGCTTCGAAGGACCTGTTGGACAGGCTCAAGAGGGCTGGCAGGGGCCCATGGGGAGCGTCAAGATCGCCTTGGTTTGCCATCAATCCAGGAGGGTTGCCCAATGGTGTGTCAGCCAACCCAACGATTCCATTCTGTAGAAGCTGGGGTTTCCCCTCCGGAAGGCAGACTTCAGGGCCTTCCTGATGCGCCACGTCAGGCAGAAGCCCCCAGCACCGCAACCAGACCATGGGGAGATTGGGACGCGCCGTGATTTTCGCCATCTCTGGATTCCTGATTTGCGCCGTGATCAGCTACGTCTTGGTGCTGCATTTTTCACCACGCAATGACCGCGAATTGGAAGCGGCGATGACAAGCTTTTTCTGCTTCGGCCCCGTGCGGGCCGGAGTCGCATTCGCCCTGGGCCTGCTGCGTTGAAAATGGCGATCGCCCCACGGCAATTACAACTTTGACTTCTTTGTGAACATCCCCTTTCAAGTGGGCGGCATGAAAGCCCAGAGCATCATTGAGAGCGTTAAAGTGACCAGGCCATAAACTTTGCCAATTCCGGGCAGATGTCTGTGAACGTCAACCAGATTCGCTTCGTGGATGGGGCTGGTTATGAGCGGTTCATGGGGCAGTGGAGCCAATTGGTGGGCGACATCTTTCTCGACTGGCTGGCCCCACCGGGCAGCCAGCGCTGGCTGGATGTCGGTTGCGGCAATGGGGCTTTCACGGAACGGCTCGTCGCCCGGTGTGCACCGGCCGCTCTCACGGGAATCGACCCATCCGAGGAACAGCTGGCCTATGCCCGCCTGCGACCGGCATTGCAGGCGGCCGCGTTCTGCCGAGGCGATGCCATGGCCCTGCCCTTTGCCGACAACGCCTTCGACGCCGCCGTCATGCCGCTGGTGATTTTTTTCGTACCGGAGCCCGCCAAGGGTGTTGCCGAAATGGCGCGGGTGGTGGGCCCGAGCGGCCTCGTGGCCGCCTATGCCTGGGACATGGTGGGCGGTGGCTTCCCCTACCGGGAATGGCGGGAGGAACTCCAGTCGCTCGGAACGGCCATTCCCATGCCCCCCAGTGCAGAGGCCACCCAGATGGAGGCCCTGCTCGACCTCTGGAGAGACGCGGGCCTCAGCGGACTGGAAGCGCGGGAAATCACTGTGGAGCGAACCTTTGCCGACTTCGACGATTACTGGGCGACCCTGCTGCTGGGCCCAAGTGTCAGCGACCGATTGGCCACGCTGCAGCCGGCGGCCATCGCGGGGCTCCGAGAGCGCCTGAAGCAACGCCTGCCGCCGGATTCTTCTGGCCGAATCACCCGTTCGGCCAGGGCCAATGCCATCAAGGGAGTGGTTCCGGCCCTGCCCGCCTGACGACTCAGCCGATGCCGGTGCGGCAGAGGTCGAGCACGTCGGCCATCGAGCGGATCTGGTCCATGGTGGTGCCCAGCTGGGCCGCGCTCAGCAGCTCGACGCGCAGGTCGATGCGGGCCGGCTTGCCGGCGCTGGTGCGCACCCGGGCGTCGCTGACGTTGATGCGGTGGTCGGAGAGGCGCATCAGGATGTCCTTCAGCACCCCCACCCGGTCGAGCACCTCGATGCGCAGCCGCACCGGATAGCGTCGCTGCTGGGCCTCACCGAGCGGGTTCCAGCGCACCGGCAGCCGCCGTTCCACGGGGACCTGGGGCACGTTGGCGCAGTCCTGGCGGTGGATGGTGATGCCGTGGTTGCCGAGGGCCACGGTGCCCAGGATCGCCTCGCCGGGCAGGGGACTGCAGCAGCCGCCCAGGCGGTACTCGAGTCCCTCGAGGCCCAGGATCGGGCTGTTCGAGGGGTGCCCGTGGGGGGCATGGCGCGGCTGGGCCGCCGCCAACCCGGCCGCCACCTCCTCATTCGTGGGCGCGGGGGCGGCAGCGGCGGTGCTCAGGCGCACCTCCTCCCGCAACCGGTTCAACACCTGCTGCAGGGTGACGCCGCCGAAGCCCAGGGCGGCCAGCAGATCCTCAGTGCCCACCAGGTTGCAGCGTTTCGCCACCCGGGCGATCGCCTCGCCGTTCAGCAGGGCATCGAAACCGTCGCGGCCCAGTTCCCGCTCCAACATCTCCGTGCCCCGCTGGATGTTGTCGTCGCGGTGGCTGCGCTTGTACCAGCCCCGGATGCGGTTGCGGGCCGTGGGGGTGGCCACGTAGTTGAGCCAGTCGAGGCTCGGGTGGGCGTTCTTGGCGGTGATCACCTGCACGAAGTCGCCGTTCTGGAGCGGCGTGGCCAGGGGACAGAGCCGATCGTTGATGCGCACGCCCTGGCAGTGATTCCCCACCTCCGAATGGATGCGGAAGGCGAAGTCGACAGCGGTGGAGCCCTTGCGCAGCCCCACCACGTCCCCCTTGGGGGTGAACACGAACACCTCCTCGTCGAAGAGGTCCTCCTTGATCGAGGCCAGGAAGTCGCTGCTGTCCTCGCCGCCGTCGTCCTTCTGCCAGTCGACCAGCTGCCGCAGCCAGTTGAAGCGCTCGGTGTCGCCGGCCGCCGGGGAGCCCCCCTCCTTGTACTTCCAGTGGGCGGCGATGCCGTACTCCGCCACCTGGTGCATGTCGGTGGTGCGGATCTGCACCTCGATCGGCCGGTGGCGGCCGATCACGGCGGTGTGCAGCGACTGGTAGCCGTTGGGCTTGGGCAGGCCGATGTAGTCCTTGAAGCGGCCTGGGATCGGCCGAAAGATGTCGTGCACCACCGCCAGGGCCCGGTAGCAGCCCTCCACGTTCGGGCAGAGGATCCGCAGCGCCGCCACGTCGTAAATCTCGTGGAACGCCTTCTGCTGGCGCTGCATCTTGCTCCAGATGCCGTACAGGTGCTTGGGCCGGCCGCTCACCTCGCAGTCCTGCAGGCCCGCCGCGGCCAACCGGTCGCGCAGCAACTGCACCGTGGCCCCCAGCCGCTCCTCCCGTTCGCTGCGCTTGGTGGCGACCTGCTGCTGCACGTCGCGGTAGGACTCGGGCTCCAGCACCTTGAAGGCCAGGTCCTCCAGTTCCCACTTGAAGCGGCCGATGCCCAGCCGGTTGGCCAGGGGGGCGTAGATGTCGCGGGTTTCCCTGGCGATGCGCTGCTGCTTCTCGGGCTTGAGGGCCCCGAGGGTGCGCATGTTGTGCAGGCGGTCGGCCAGCTTGACCAGCACCACCCGGATGTCGCTGGCCATGGCCAGGAACATGCGCCGCAGGTTCTCCGCCTGGGCTTCGGTGCGGTTGGTGAAATGGATGCCCCCCAGCTTCGTGACTCCCTCCACCAGGGCACGCACCTCCTCGCCAAAGCGGGCCTCGATCTCCTCAGGGGTGACCTGGGTGTCCTCCACGACGTCGTGGAGGAAGCCGGCGGCGATCACCGCCGCACTGGCGCCGATGTCGCGCAGCAGACCAGCGACGGCGATCGGATGGACGATGTAGGGCTCGCCGCTGGCCCGAAACTGGCCGTCGTGGAGCTGGTAGGCGAAGTCGAACGCCGTAGCCACCAAGGCCTCAGGATCGACCGGGCGCGACTCCTGGCCGGCGGGCTGCCGTTGCTGAAGGCTCTGGCGCAGCCAGGCCGGCAGGGGGACGCCATAGGTGCGCTCGGATGCCGGGACCGAGGCATAGGCCACCGGAGAGGTACCTGGATCCGGCGCCACTCTCAGCATTACACCCTTCAGGGTCCCCCCATGGTATGGGGCAATCGTCACGAACCAGGGGATTTGCGCATTCGGCCATCCAGACTGGGCACCGCCGGTCCGGTCCATGGCCCCCAGAGACCCGTCCATCCCTCCGGCGCCGGTGCTGCGGATCGGCGCCCTGAAGGTGCGCTACTCCGGCAGCGAGAAAGCCACCCTCGACGGCCTCGACCTGAGCCTGTCCGCCGGCGAGCGCCTGGCCCTGGTGGGCCCCTCGGGCTGCGGCAAGAGCACCGTGGCCCGCGCCGTGCTGCAGTTGCTGCCCCCCGGCAGCGTCTGCGAGGGGGAGCTGCTGCTGACCGGCCAGGACCCCCGCCAGCTCAGGCGCGGTGCCCTGCGCCGGCTGCGGGGCGAGGCGGTGGGACTGGTGTTCCAGGACCCGATGACCCGGCTCAACCCGTTGCTCACCATCGGCGAACACCTGCGTGACACCCTGGCCGCCCACCGCGGCGGGGGCCGCCAGCGGGCCAAGGAACTGCTGGCCCGGGTGGGCATCGCCCCAGAGCGCTACGGCAGCTTTCCCCACGAATTCAGCGGCGGCATGCGCCAGCGCCTGGCCATTGCCCTGGCCCTGGCCCTCCAGCCGCCCCTGGTGATCGCCGATGAACCCACCACCAGCCTCGATGTGGCCGTGGCCGCTCAGGTGATGGCCCAGCTCAGCGATCTGTGCACCGAAACCGGCAGCGCCCTGCTGTTGATCAGCCACGACCTGGCCATGGCCGGACGCTGGTGCGATCGCATCGCCGTGCTGGATCAAGGGCGTCTGGTGGAGGAGGCCCCCAGTCGCCAGCTGCTCACGGCGCCGGCCTCCCCGCTGGCCCAACGGCTGGTGGGGGCCGCCCGGCTGCGGGAGGGTGGCCACAGCGAGGCCCCCGCCGCCGCACCGGTGCTGCTGGACGTGGAGGAACTGCGCAGCTGGCATCCCCTGCCCTCAATGCCCTGGCAGCCGCGCTGGATCAAGGCGGTGGATGGGGTCAGCCTGACGCTGCATGAGGGCGAGACCATCGGCGTGGTGGGGGCGTCAGGCTGCGGCAAGAGCAGCCTCTGCCGCGCCCTGATGGGGCTGGCGCCGGTGCGGGGCGGGGCGGTGCGGCTCCAGGGCCTCGACCTGCGCCAGTTGCGGGGCCGTGCCCTGCGGCGGGCCCGGCGCCGCCTGCAGATGGTCTTCCAGGACCCCCTGGCCTGCCTCAACCCCCAGATGACGGTGGGGGAGGCGGTGGCCGATCCCCTGATGATCCATGGATTGGCCGCCCGCCCGGAGGCGCGCCGTCGCGCCCGGCAGCAGCTGGCCCTGGTGGGGCTGGATCCACCCGAGTCCTTCGAAAACCGGCTACCCCGCCAACTCTCGGGCGGTCAGCAGCAGCGGGTGGCGATCGCCCGCGCCCTGATCCTGGAACCCCAGGTTCTGCTCTGCGACGAGAGCGTGAGCATGCTGGACGCCGAAGTGCAGGCCGAGGTGCTGGCCCTGCTGCGGCGCCTGCAGGAGCGGCTCGGCCTGGGCCTGCTGTTCATCACCCACGACCTCTCGGTGGCCGGTGGTTTCTGCCACCGGGTCCTCGTGCTCGACGGCGGTCGCGTCGTGGAGCAGGGAGCCGGTGCCGAGCTGCTGACCCATCCCCAGGCCGCCATCACCCGAACCCTGGTGGAGGCCTGCCCGCGCCTGCCCGCCCTGCCGTGATCCACCCGACGGAGCCGTCCTGGTCTGGAAAGATCAGAGGATCGCGCGCAGCAGGTCGGCAATCAGCAGGTCGTCGAGGGAAAAAAGGCCGCCACCGGAGGTGATCAGCACCAGGCACATCACCACATACATGGCCGCCTTCTCCCAGCTCGGCGGTTCACCGACGCCCATCGGTCCGGCGTAGTCCCCCTCGGGGATCTGGTACGGATCGGGAGCGATGAAGGGCGTTCCGGAGACGAGTTCGAGCACCATCGCGTAGGCCATCGACACCAGGATCGCCAGGGCCGCCAGGGGGGTGAGCAGCCCAGGGATCAGGGCGATCCCGGCACCCCACATCGAGGCCGCCGACAGAAAACAGAGCCATTGCGGCGTCTTCATCGCCGTCGACCACGTTTTGAGGTTGCGCAGCTTCGGCCAGCCGTGACGGATGAAGGCCATCCCCACGAACAGCCGCAGCAGGAGCCGGCCGACGCCCGCCGCCGGGGATGGCCCCACAGGCACGAGCAGCGTGACAATCTCGAGATCCATCGGTGAGCGAAGCAGCGGAACGGCCTGCCGGCTCAACGTAAGCAGGGTGGGCGGTCGGCGCCGCGGCAGGGCGAATCCGCCTCCCCTGGCCATCATTCGGGGCAGGGCTC
>JBBQIH010000093.1:0-8821 GCA_038324725.1 Cyanobacteriota bacterium
CATGGGGAAAGCGGCGAGGTCCATGGGCTGCAAAACGGCACCGACGGTGTGCAGGCGGCCTTTAGGCTTGAGGGCGGCGATGTAGGTGTTCCAGTCGAGGTTGGCGTTGGTGGTGTTGAGGATGAAGTCGAAACTGCTCGCCGCCTGGGCCAGTTCTTCGGCGTTGCGGGAGTTCAAGGTGCGATGGGCGCCCAGTTGGAGAGCTTCCTCCCGTTTTGAATCGCTGGTGGTGAAGGCGGTGACGTCGCATCCCCAGGCCCGCAGAAACTTCAGGGCCATGTGACCCAGACCACCGATCCCGATCACTGCCACGCTGTCGGTGGGTTGGATGCCGAGCTCAACGATCGGGTTGAAGACGGTGATGCCACCGCAGAGCAACGGGCCGGCCTTCTCGATGTCCAGGCCTTCCGGCAAGGGCGCTACCCAGGTCCACTCGGCCCGCACCCGCGTGGCGAAGCCACCGTGACGGCCGACGATGGTGGCCTTGGCTTTGAGGCAGAGATTCTGGTTGCCGGAAAGACATTGATCGCAGGCACCGCAACTGCTGGAAAACCAGCCCAGCCCAACCCTGTCGCCGACGCTCAGGCGCTTCGTGTGGTCGCCGAGGGCGACAACCCGCCCGATCACTTCGTGGCCGGGAACAAACGGATAGGCGGTCATGCCCCAATCGTTGTCGAGCATGGAGAGATCGCTATGGCAGATGCCGCAGGTCTCGACGGCGATGTCCACCTCTTCGCTGCCCAGCGGGCCGGGGGTGTAGGTGAAGGGTTGGAGCGGTTGCCCGGCACCGGGGGCAGCAAGAGCCTGGATCGGTGCGGTCATGGGATCTGCGGGCATGGAAACGTCGGGTGTGGGATGCCTCCAGGGGCAGGCCGCGCCGATCGCAGGCATGGGCGATCCTAGGCAGAGCGGTCCATTCCTGACTGCATCACCGTTGACGTGACTCCCATCAGTGGTCCAGCGCCTGGGTGGTCAGTTTTTTCGGTCATGCAGGAGGCAAACCATGGCGCCTCATCCAGCCTGGCGCCTCAGAAAATTCCCAGCGTCTTCTTCTTGCAGTAACCCGCCCCGATGTTCATCCAACCCGACAGACAGGGCTTTCCGTAGGTGGGTCTGACTTGGTAATAAATGGGCGAGTTGCAGTGCTGCTTCAGGTCATTCACATAACCAAGCGGGCATTGGTCGTTGCCAGGCAGTTTGGGAATCCGCTTCTGCGCCTCTGCCGGGCCCGGGCTCAGCAAGGGAAGGGCCACAAGCGCGGCGGCCAGATGGAGGGGGAGCTTCTGCATCTGGGCGGTTCTCACGTCTTCAGACCCTAGGAGTCGGTTGCCGATGGCGACGCTTGTCGGAGCCGGTCGGGCTACCTACAACGACGGCAGATGTGTGGCGGATGTGCGTCATGGGACAGGTTCAGGTTTCCGGCTGTCCTTCCCCTCTCCCCGCGGGGGCAGCGGCGCCTCCGAGACGACGGCCTCGTAGCCGCTGGGCAGCAGGTTCCAGTCGGCGTTGAAAACGTGCACCCGGCGGGTGGCCTTGCCTCTGGCTTCGAACGGCAGGCCGGCATGGGCCCAGGCCAGGGCACTGCCCGCCAGGTTGCGCACCTCGAAGCCACGGCCCCTCAGCTCCCTGGTGTAAGTGCCGCTGCGCAGGCCGATGGTGCAGTACGGAACCACCAACCAGGAGCGGTAGCGGCTGCTGTTTCGCTCGAAGTCCTGTTTCGCGATCGCCCCCGGCAGCATCGAGATGCGCTGTTCGTGCGGCTCGCGCACATCCACCAGCACCGCCGGCCGGCCCTTGGGCAGGACCAGCCACTCGGCCACGGAGATCTCCGGTTGGCCAGGAAAAAGCAGACGCTTCATCCCCCCATAACGGCGCCCCACCTCGGCCGAAAGCTCGCTGTCGGCGGCGCCCGCGGCGGGCCCGCCGCGTCCCACCCCGATCCAGTGCAGCGCCAGCCCGACCACGACGGCGGCGATGGCCGTGGCGGTCAGGGCGGCGGCGACCCGCCAACGCCGGAACAGACCTGGGGATGTCATGGCCTGGGGACTCCTGGCACTTGCAACGTCATGGCTCCAGCATGGCCACCAGACTGATCCTGCACGACCTGCCCAGCGCGCGGGCACCTCTCCCCAGCCATGGCCACCCAGCCCCTGCCGCCGATCGCTGGCTCTGAAGCCGAGATCCTCGCCCTGGTGCAGCAGCCCGGCCCGGTGTTTCTGCCGCGCACCAACCTGAACCTGGCGCAGATCCGTTCCGGGTTTGCCTGCGCGCTCCACATGCACCAGCCCACGATTCCCGCCGGGGCGCATGGCGAGCTGATCTCCCATCTGCAGTACATGTTCGACCACCAGGGTGAAGGCGATAACCACAACGCCGAAGCCTTTGCCCAGTGCTACAGGCGCCTGGTCGACATCCTTCCCCAGTTGATTGAGGAGGGCTGCAACCCACGGATCATGCTGGATTATTCGGGCAATCTGCTCTGGGGCCTGGAGCAGATGGGCCGGCTCGATGTGCTGGAGGCGCTCCGGCGGCTCGCCTGCGATCCCGACCTCCAGCCCCATGTGGAGTGGCTCGGCACCTTCTGGAGCCACGCCGTGGCCCCCTCCACCCCGATTCCCGATCTCAAGCTGCAGATCCTGGCCTGGCAGCACCAGTTCGCGGCCCTGTTCGGGCGGGAGGCCCTGGCGCGGGTGAAAGGCTTTTCGCCCCCGGAAATGCACCTGCCCAACCATCCCGACACCCTGTTCGAGTTCGTCAAGGCCCTCAAGGAGTGCGGCTACCGCTGGCTGCTGGTGCAGGAGCACAGCGTTGAAAACCTGGATGGCACCAGCCTGTCTCAGGCGCAGAAATACCTTCCCAATCAACTCCTGGCGCGCAACTCCAGCGGCGCCGAGGTGTCGATCACGGTGCTGATCAAGACCCAGGGCTCCGACACCAAACTGGTGGGCCAGATGCAGCCCTGCTACGAGGCCCTGGGGCTGGGCCGGCAGGCGCTGGGGGCCACCACGGTGCCGTCGCTGGTGTCGCAGATTGCCGATGGCGAGAATGGCGGCGTGATGATGAATGAGTTCCCGTCCGCTTTCGTCCAGGCCCATCACGCCATCGCCGCAAGGGGACGTGAGCAAGCCACGGTGGCGATCAATGGCACGGAGTATCTCGAGTTGCTGGAGGCTGCCGGCGTGCCGCAGAGCGATTTCCCGCAGATTCAGGCGGTGCACCAGCACAGGCTTTGGCAGCAACTCGGCAGCTCCCCCACCCCCGACGCAACTGCAGCGGCCATCGCCCAGCTCCAGGCCAGCGATCCCGCCTTCTCGATGGCCGGCGCCTCCTGGACCAACGACCTCAGCTGGGTGGAGGGCTACGCCAACGTGCTGGAACCGATGAACCAGCTCAGCGCCCGCTTCCACCAGTTGTTCGATCCCCTGGTGGCCCAGGATCCCGGCGTGACCCGAACCCCCCGCTATCAGCAGGCGCTGCTCCACCTGCTGCTGCTGGAAACCAGCTGCTTCCGCTACTGGGGCCAGGGCACCTGGACCGACTACGCCCGCGAGATCCACCGGCGTGGAGACGCGGTCATGGCCCACCCCTAGCGGCCGCGATCAGGCCCGATCCTTCTCACCGGAGGCTTCCCGGCCGAGGACCGCCACCTCCGGGAAGTGCTCCGCCATGCAGTCGTCACAGACGCCATGGGAGAACTCCACGTTGTCGTGGCTCTTGATGAACGTCTCCACTGTCCCCCAGTAGCCCTGGTCGTTACGGATGCCTTTGCAATAGGAGCAGATCGGAATCAGTTGCTCCATCACATCGAGGCGCTGCAGCGCGGCGGCCAGCTGGTCGGAGCTGCGCTTCAGTTCCAGCTGCAGCACCACCTGATGGGCCAGGGTCTCCAGGGAGCGGAGCTGCAGGCTGCTGAGTTCACGGGGGCGCTGATCGATGACGCACAGCGAGCCGAGCCGGGCGCCGGATGGGGTGCACAGCGGCACCCCCGCGTAGAAGACGATGTTGGGTTCGCTGCAGACCAGGGCGTTGTCGCGAAAGCGCTCATCCTCACGGGCATCCTTCACCACCAGGGTGTGGTCGCCGAGGATGGCGTGGGCGCAGAAGGAGACATCGCGGCTCGTTTCGCTCACGTCCAGTCCGACCTTGGATTTGAACCACTGACGATCGGCATCCACCAGGCTGATCAGGGCGATGGGCACATCGCACAGCTGGGCGGCCAGAAAGGTGATGTCGTCGTACGACTGCTCGGCATCCGTATCGAGGATGCGGTAGTCCTTGAGAGCCTCCAGCCGTGCCGCTTCGCGGGGAGCCACGTTCGCGCGCATGGGGAGCCACGTTTCAACTGATCAAACGTACGGGGGGTCCTGTGAGGGTCCGGACGGCGGTTCACATCTCCTCATCCCCCCGCCGCCTCCGCGTCGCCACAGGAGGGCCGGAGCGGCCCTCCCCCAGGGGGTCTGCTTCAGGGCAGGGTGAAGCCGGAGGTGTTCAGGTGTTTGAGATCGAGCAGCACCACCGTGAACCACACCAGCAGGGCCAGGCCCCCGAGCGAACCGATCACGGCCAGCAGGCCCACGATCACCGATCTGGAGGAACCGCTGTCGTTCGCCACGGGCAGGGAGCAAGCTTGTGCCACTGTCCCATGGCCCTGGCTTCAGGCGGCCAGCTCCACGTCCCCTCCGGGCTCCGCCAGCACCTGGCGCAGCAGCACCGGCGCCAGGCAGGTGGTGCCCATCACCATCAGCAGGATCGCCGCCTCCAGCGACGGCCCCAGCACCCCGGTCTGGGTGCCCAGCCCCAGGAAGATCAGGCCCACCTCGCCGCGGGGCATCATCCCCAGCCCCACCGCCAAGCGGTTGGTGGGCCCGGGGCTGATGTAGCTCCAGCCGGCCGCCACCTTGCTGACCACGGCGGCCACCAGCAGGAAGCCCGCCATCACCAGCCCCTCGTGGTTGGCGGCATTGAAGGGATTGAGCACCGACAGGTCCATGCCGCTGCCGATCAGCACGAAGAAGAAAGTGGCAAACAGGGCCACCAGGGGCTTCACCGCCGCCTCGATGGCGTGCCGGTGCCGCGAGGCACTCAGGATCAGACCGCCGGCGAAGGCCCCCAGGGCCGCCTCCAGGCCGAAGGCCTGGGCCGCGAAGCAGGACAGCGACAGCACCAGGAAGGCCGCCACCACCACTTCTCCTGGGGCCTTAAGGCGATCGAGCAGCCAGTCGAAGGGTGGGGCGGCGGTGCGGCTGAGGAACAGCGCCACGATCACGAACACCCCCGCCGCCGCGATCAGCTTCAGGATCGGGCCGACTCCGGGCCCACGTGGGCCAGGGCGGCGATCGCGTGCTCGGCGAGGGCGTTGAGCTGGCCGCCCAGCTCCGGGGCCAGGATCAGATGCAGCCCTGAAACGCCGATCAGCACCCCCGCCACCAGCTCGCCGAGGATGGCCGGCAGGCGCAGCCGCACCATCAGCTCCGCCAGGGCCCGGGCGGCGAACAGGATCACGATGAAGCGGCCCACCTCGATCAGGGTCTCGGCCGCTTCGATCTGGTGGCCCCCGGTGGCAAGCAGCAGGGAGGGCATGTCCATGGCTGGCCGGCTGGGGCGATGGCGAAAGCCTTTCGCCCCCGTTTGGGGATCGGGCCCGGCATCAGCGGATCGGGATCAGCGGATCGAGATCCCCGGCCCCGACAGACTGAAGGCTCAGCCGAGCCAGGAGACTGCAGCGATGGCAAGGTTCAGGCGCTCAACGCGGCAGCGGCTCCGGGGTCGGCTTCAACCGGGTGACGTTCCACCGGAGGGCCGGCCGTCGATCTCCTGGGGCGTCGTCGTAGCGATCGGCCTGCTGCTGGCCGGGGTGCCGATGCTGCTCTACTACCAGCCTTCCGGCGATCCGCTCAAGATCCGCCGCGAACTGCGCAAGTTCTGAGCCCGACGCCCCATGACCCTGTCCCTCCGCCGCCGCTGGTTTCTGCTCCTGCTGGGGGGTGTGCTCGCGTCGATCCTGCTGGCCGGCGTGGCGGGCTGGGCCGGCGCCGCCGCCCTGCCGGCCGATCCGCTGCCCTCCTGGAATCCGGGAGCGGCCCGCGACGGCATCCTCGGCTTCGTCCGCCAGACCACGGACCCCGCCAGCCCCCGCTTCGTGCCGCCCGGGGAGCGCATCGCTAGCTTCGACCAGGACGGCACCCTCTGGGTGGAGCAGCCGGTCTACCCGCAGGTGCGCTTCATGCTCGAGAAGGTGCCCGGGGTGGTGCCCACCCGGGCCGAACTGGAGAAGCTCGCCGCCACGGCCCTCAGCGGCATGACCTTGGACACCTTCCACGCCGATGTGCGCCGCTGGCTGGCCATGGCCCGCCACCCCCGCTGGCAGCGCCCCTACACCGAACTCACCTACCAGCCGATGCAGGAGCTGCTCGGCTACCTGCGTGCCAACGGCTACAAGACGTACATCGTCACCGGCGGCGGCCAGGAGTTCGTGCGCGCCTATGCCGAGCACACCTACGGCATCCCGCCGGAGCAGGTGATCGGCACGGCCGGTGCCACCCGTTACGGCTACGACCGCTCGGGCCGGCCCGTCCTGACCAAGGAGCCCCGGCTGCTGCTCAACAACAACGACGCCGGCAAGCCGGAAGGCATCCAGCTGATGATCGGCCGGCGGCCCACCGCCGCCTTCGGCAACTCCACCGGCGACCGGCAGATGCTGGAGTTCACCAAGGCCGGTGACGGCCCGCGCCTGTCGATGCTGGTGCTGCACGATGACGCCCGCCGCGAGTAGGCCTACGGGCCGGCCCTGGGGCTGCCGGACTCCAAGGTGGGCCGCTTCACCCAGGAGCTCCATGACGAAGCCCGCCGCCAGGGCTGGATCGTGATCAGCATGAAGAACGACTGGAGGCGCGTCTTTTCCTTCGAGCCCTGAAGGACTGGGCTCCCCGTGCGTTCTAGGGTCGAAGTCTTCAGATTCGCTGCCATGAAAGCCCTTGCCCTCTCGTTGCTGAGCACGTCACTCCTTCTCGGTGCCGGTTCCGCAGCCCAGGCGCAGCAGCGCTGCACCTTCCTGCAGCCGATCGGTGGCAACGGCACCACACCGATCGTCTCCAAGCAGGTTGGCAGGGGCAAGCTGATCGGCAAGGAAAACTGGAACACCGACTTCATCGTCAACCAGCCCTACAGCAGCTTCAAGTTCTTCTTCACGGCCAATTCCTCCGACGCCGGTGCGAAGTATCCGGTGAGCGGCTTCATGAAGTTCAGCGATGGCAGCAATCTGCAGGTGATCAACGAAGTCATGAATCCGCCGATCGGCACCGGCCGCATGTTCGGCCCCTTCCCCGCCATTCCGGGCAAGCAGGCCAGCCAGATGAATTTCAAAGTGGGCGCGAGCAACGATCCCGGCGCCCTGGGCTTCAGCTATCGGATCTCGGTGCAGGGCTGCCAGTAAGGCCCGCTGCGATGCTGCTGCCCCTGCTGCTGGCCCTCTCACCGGCGCCCGGTCCGGTGGTCACGAATGGGCCTGTGGTGGCCGTGCTGGAGAACCGTCGCCAGCCGAAGCCCGATGGCATGGATGAAGTGCAGCCCGTCGCCACCGTGCGGCTGCGCGGTCAGGTGGTGGGCCAGCTGATGGGGGCACTGCGGATCGGCCCCGGCAGAGTCGATTCGGTGCTGCAGGTGCTGGAGATGGATCCCGCCAATCCCTACCCGGAGGTGCTGCTCTCCACGTTCACGGGCGGCGCCCACTGCTGCAACGACACCCGCGTGCTCACCAGCAGCCCCGACGGCCGCCGCTGGTTCGAGGTACGCCGCGATCCGGTCAACGGCGGCCCCAACGGCGCCAGCGACCCGCTCGGCAACGGCCGCTACCTGCTGGTGGATGTGGACAACCGCTTCCTTTATCAATTCGCCAGCTACGCCGGCAGCAGCGCCCCCAGCCAGATCTGGCAGCTGAACGGCCCCCGCTTCATCGACATCAGCCATCGCCCCCAGGTGCGGCCGCTGCACCGCCGCCGGCTGAAGGAGATGGAGGGCTGGTTCCAGCAGCCGGTCGATCAACGCCCCGAGGCCAACGGGTTCCTGGCCGCCTGGGTGGCCACCAAGGCGCTGCTGGGGGAGTTTGATGGCGGCTGGCGGCGGCTGCTGGGCCTCTACGACCGCCGCTCCGACTGGGGGCTGACCGCCTGCGAGGCCGGATACAACACCAAGGGCGACTGCCGGCGGCCGGAGAAGCGCTATGCCAGCTATCCCGACGCGCTGCGGGCCTTCCTGCGCCGCACCGGCTACCTGCCGGCGGCGCCCTGATTCAGCCCAGAAACGTCATCGTCAGACTCACCAGGGCCAGGCCGGTGAGGCCCGTGGCGCCGCAGCCATCCGCCATGGAACGGGCCTACCCCCCGGCGGCACCGACCTGAATTGAACGCATCGCGATGGCGCCGAGGGTCACCTCGGCATTGAAGAACGCCAGGGGTTCACCGGGATCCCGCACCCCCAGCACGTACAGCAGCGGCAGGTCGTGCTCCAGCGACGGCAGGGCCAGGGCCGCCTCGGGGGCCAGGGCGAGGGGATCGAGCAGGTCCTCCAGCGAGCCGGCGCTGATCCGCTCGGCCAGCAGCTGATCGAAGGCCTCGGCCCAGCGGTGGGCCCCCTCCCCCCAGACGATCTGGCCCAGGTTGTGGACGAAGTTGCCGCTGCCGAGCACCAGCACCCCCTCCTGGCGCAGGGGCCGCAGGCGGCGGGCCAGCTCCAGGTGTTCGCGGCCGCTCAATCGCCGTGACCTTCACCCCTTCGGTTTCCCAGTGGGCCGAGATGCAGAGGATCGCCTGCATCGGGCTGCCAT
>JBBQIH010000094.1:0-8748 GCA_038324725.1 Cyanobacteriota bacterium
AGCCCATCCCCAGGCCGGGCACGCCCGAGTCCTTCAAGGTGCTGATGAGGGAGCTGCAGTCCCTCGGCCTCGATATCGCCGTCTACACCGACGCCGGTGAGGAAGTCGACCTGATGCAGGACGTCAATCCTCGCCGCAGCACACCCAGCCGTCCCACCTACGAGTCCCTCGGTGTCGCGGATTACGACGATGACTGATCGCTTGATTCACCGGCTCTGATTTCTCCGCTTCTCTCGATCACCCTGCGTTTCCGCCATGTCCAACAGCAACCTCCGCACCGAAAACCACTTCGACTACGTGAAGATCACGCTCGCTTCCCCCGAGCGGATCATGCAGTGGGGGCAGCGCACGCTGCCCAACGGTCAGGTGGTGGGTGAGGTCACCAAGCCGGAAACGATCAACTACCGCACCCTCAAGCCCGAGATGGACGGGCTCTTCTGCGAGAAGATCTTCGGCCCCTCCAAGGACTGGGAATGCCACTGCGGCAAGTACAAGCGGGTGCGGCACCGTGGCATCGTTTGCGAACGATGCGGCGTGGAAGTCACGGAGAGCCGGGTACGACGTCACCGCATGGGCTTCATCAAGCTGGCGGCCCCTGTGTCCCATGTCTGGTATCTCAAGGGCATCCCCAGCTATGTGGCAATCCTGCTCGACATGCCCCTGCGGGACGTCGAGCAGATCGTCTACTTCAACTGCTACGTGGTGCTCGACAAGGGGGACCACAAGGACCTCACCTACAAGCAGCTGCTGACAGAAGACGAGTGGCTGGAGATCGAGGACCAGATCTTCGCCGAAGATTCCGAGATCGAGAACGAGCCCATCGTGGGTATCGGCGCTGAAGCGCTCAAGCAGCTTCTTGAGGACATCGACCTCGAGAAGGAAGCCGAGCAGCTGCGGGAGGACATCAACAACTCCAAGGGCCAGAAGCGGGCCAAGCTGATCAAGCGCCTGCGGGTGATCGACAACTTCATCGCCACCAACGCCCGTCCCGCCTGGATGGTGCTGGATGTGATCCCGGTGATCCCCCCCGATCTGCGCCCCATGGTGCAGCTCGACGGCGGCCGTTTCGCCACCAGCGATCTCAACGACCTCTACCGGCGGGTGATCAACCGCAACAACCGCCTGGCGCGCCTCCAGGAGATCCTCGCCCCCGAGATCATCGTCCGCAACGAGAAGCGGATGCTGCAGGAGGCCGTCGATGCCCTGATCGACAACGGTCGCCGCGGCCGCACCGTGGTCGGGGCCAACAACCGGGCCCTGAAATCACTCAGCGACATCATCGAAGGCAAGCAGGGTCGCTTCCGCCAGAACCTGCTTGGCAAACGGGTCGACTATTCCGGCCGTTCCGTGATCGTGGTGGGCCCCAAGCTCAAGATGCACCAGTGCGGTCTGCCCAAGGAGATGGCGATCGAGCTGTTCCAGCCGTTCGTGATCCATCGCCTCATCCGCCAGAACATCGTCAACAACATCAAGGCGGCCAAGAAGCTGATCCAGCGGGCCGACGACGAGGTGATGCAGGTGCTGCAGGAAGTGATCGAAGGGCACCCGATCCTGCTCAACCGGGCCCCCACGCTGCACCGTCTGGGCATCCAGGCCTTCGAGCCCAAGCTGGTCGATGGCCGGGCCATTCAGCTCCATCCCCTGGTCTGCCCCGCCTTCAACGCTGACTTCGACGGTGACCAGATGGCCGTGCACGTGCCCCTGGCGATCGAGGCCCAGACAGAGGCCCGCATGTTGATGCTGGCTAGCAACAACGTGCTCTCCCCTGCGACTGGCGAGCCGATCATCACCCCGTCCCAGGACATGGTGCTTGGCGCCTATTACCTCACTGCCGTTGATCGGGACAAAGTGCAGCCCGCCTTCGGCGACCGCGCGCGCACCTTCGCCGACCTCGAGGATGTGATCGCCGCCTTCGAGGAGAAGCACCTCACCCTGCACGACTGGGTCTGGGTTCGCTTCAGCGGCGAGGTGGAGAGTGACGACGAGGACAACGAGCCCGCCCAGCAGGGCACCCTCTCGGATGGCACCCGCTTCGAGCAGTGGAAGTTCCGCCGCGACCGCTTCGATGAGGACGGTGCGCTGATCAGCCGCTACCTGCTGACCACCGTGGGTCGGGTGGTGATGAACCACACCATCATCGACGCCGTGGCCGCCACCTGAGTTCCACCGGCCGGGCCCAGCCCCGCGCCCCGTGTCTTCCGTCCCCCTCCAGCCTTTTCCAACGCGCGCTGCCATGACCGCCACCCCCGCCAAGAAGATCAGCAAGAAGAGCGCCAAGGCCGCCGCCGAACTGGCGGCAGCGGAGGCCGCCGCCCAACTGGCGGCCTCCGCCCTGAGCAAGCAGGCGCCGCCGTTCCGCAACCGGATCATCGACAAGAAGGCGCTGCGCAACCTGGTGTCCTGGGCCTACAAGCACCACGGCACCGCCGCCACCGCCGCGATGGCCGACGAGCTGAAGGATCTGGGCTTCCACTACGCCACCCAGGCGGCGGTGTCGATCTCGGTCGACGACCTGCGCATCCCCGGCGATAAGGCGGTTCTGCTGGAAGAGGCCGAGGAGCAGATCACGGCCACCGAGGAGCGTTACCGGCTGGGGGAGATCACTGAGGTGGAGCGCCACACCAAGGTGATCGACACCTGGACCGAAACCAACGAGCGTCTGGTGGCGGCCGTGCGCCGCAACTTCAACGACAACGATCCACTCAATTCGGTGTGGATGATGGCCAACTCCGGCGCCAGGGGGAACATGTCCCAGGTGCGTCAGCTGGTGGGCATGCGCGGCCTGATGGCCAACCCCCAGGGGGAGATCATCGACCTGCCGATCCGCACCAACTTCCGTGAGGGCCTCACGGTCACCGAGTACGTGATCTCCTCCTACGGCGCCCGTAAGGGCCTGGTGGACACGGCCCTGCGTACCGCCGACTCCGGCTACCTCACCCGCCGGCTGGTGGACGTGGCCCAGGACGTGATCGTGCGGGAGGAGGACTGCGGCACCCACCGCTTCATCCCCATCAACGCCGACGAGCGCGGCCGCTTCGGCACCAAGCTGGTGGGCCGTCTGGCGGCCCAGCCCGTCATCGACAGCGAGGGCGTCGTCATCGTCGATCGCAACGGCGAGATCGACCCGGCCCTGGCGGCAGCGATCGAGAAGGCGGCGATCGCCACCGTGATGGTGCGCTCACCGCTCACCTGCGAGGCCTCCCGTTCCGTCTGCCGCAAGTGCTACGGCTGGGCCCTGGCCCACAACGAACTGGTCGACCTGGGCGAAGCCGTCGGCATCATCGCCGCCCAGTCGATCGGTGAACCGGGCACCCAGCTCACCATGCGGACCTTCCACACCGGTGGTGTGTCCACGGCCGAAACCGGCGTGGTGCGCTCCCTGGTGGACGGGGTCGTGGAATTCGGTCCCAAGGCCCGTGTGCGCGACCACCGCACCCCCCATGGGGTGGAGGCCAAGCTGGCCGAAACCGATTTCACCCTCACCCTCAAGCCTTCAGGCAAGGGCAAGGTCCAGAAGATCGACATCACCAACGGCTCGATCCTGTTCGTGGCCGATGGCGATCCCGTCGCCCACGACATCATCCTGGCGCAGATTTCCTCGGGTTCGGCGGTCAAGAAGAGCGTTGAGAAGGCCACCAAGGATGTCATCTGCGACCTGGCGGGCCAGGTGCGCTTTGAGGATGTGATCCAGCCCCGGGAAGTCACCGACCGCCAGGGCAACATCACCCACAAGGCCCAGCGTCTCGGGCGCATGTGGGTGTTCAGCGGCGACGTCTACAACCTTCCCCCCAACGCCCTGCCGGCGGTGGAGACCGACAAGCCGGTGACCACTGGCAACGTGCTGGCCGAGAGCCGGCTGCAGAGCGAGTACGGCGGTGCCGTGCGGCTGAGGGAGTCCACCGGCGACTCCCGCGAGGTGCAGATCGTCACCGCCAGCCTCACTCTCAAGGACTGCAAGTTGGTGGGCGAATCCAGCCACACCGGAGAAAGCTGGCACCTGGAGGGCAAGGACAACAGCCGCTATCTGGTCAAGACCCAACCCGGCACCAAGATCGGCGCGGGCGAGGTGATCGCCGAACTCACCGACGATCGCTTCCGCACCCAGACCGGCGGCATGGTGAAGTTCGCCCCCGGCCTGTCGATCAAGAAGGCTCGCTCCGCCAAGCACGGCTTCGAGGTGAGCAAGGGCGGCACCCTGCTGTGGATTCCCCAGGAAACCCACGAGATCAACAAGGACATCTCCCTGCTGATGATCGAGGACGGCCAGTGGATCGAGGCCGGCACCGAAGTCGTCAAGGACATCTTCAGCCAGACCGCGGGCATCGTCACCGTCACCCAGAAGAACGACATCCTGCGGGAGATCATCGTGCGCTCCGGTGAGCTGCACCTGGTCTCCGACGCCAAGGTGCTCGGCCGCTACGGCGAGGACGGCAAGATGGCCAACCCCGGCGAAGAGATCGCCCCTGGCCTGAAGGCCGAGGCGATGAAGTTCGTCGAGAAAGTCGACACCCCCGAGGGCGGGGCTTTGCTGCTGCGGCCCGTCGAGGAGTACGCCATCCCCGATGCCGCCCACCTGCCGGAACTCTCCACGGTCAAGCAGACCGGCGGACCGTCCCTGGGGCTGAAGGCCACCCAGCGGCTCACCTTCAAGGACGGCGAGCTGATCAAGTCGGTGGAAGGGGTGGAGTTGCTGCGTACCCAGCTGATCCTGGAAACCTTCGACACCACCCCCCAGATGACGGTGGATGTGGAAGCCGTGGCCGACAAACGGGCCAAGACCATCGAGCGGCTGCAGCTGGTGATCCTGGAAACCCTGCTGGTTCGGCGCGACACCCTCTCCGATGCCAGCCATGGCTCCACCCACACCGAACTGCAGGTGGAGGACGGCATCAGCGTCAAGCGCGGTGATGTGGTGGCCACCACCCAGATCCTCTGCAAGGAGAATGGCGTGGTGCAACTGCCCGAACCGACTGTCGGCGAACCGATCCGGCGCCTGATCGTCGAGCGGGCCGAGGACACCCGCAGCCTGGATCTGGGCGGGGCCGCCCCGAAGGTGGCGGTGGGCGACCGCATCGTGGACGGCGACGTCCTCGCCGACGGGTTGCTTTCCCCCTGCTGCGGCCAGGTGGAGGCCATCGACGGCAAGACCCTCACCATCCGTCTGGGCCGGCCCTACATGGTGTCGCCTGATTCGGTGCTGCACGTCCGTGACGGCGAGCTCGTGCAGCGCGGCGATAGCCTGGCACTGCTGGTGTTCGAGCGCCAGAAGACCGGCGACATCGTGCAGGGTCTGCCCCGTATCGAAGAACTGCTGGAGGCCCGCCGGCCGCGGGAATCGGCCGTGCTCTGCCGCAAGAGCGGCACCGTGCAGATCAAGCAGGGCGAAGACGACGATTCGATCACTGTTTCGGTGATCGAGACCGACGACATCATCACCGAGTACCCGATCTTGCTGGGCCGCAACGTGATGGTCTCCGATGGCCAGCAGGTGAGCGCCGGTGAGATGCTCACCGACGGCCCGATCAATCCCCACGAGCTGCTCGAGTGCTTCTTCGAGGACCTGCGCAGCCGCAAGCCCACCATGGAGGCGGCCCAGGAGGCGATCTCCAAGCTGCAATTCCGCATGGTGACGGAAGTGCAGAACGTCTACAAGTCGCAGGGGGTTGCGATCAGCGACAAGCACATCGAGGTGATCGTGCGCCAGATGACCAGCAAGGTCCGCATCGAGGATGCCGGTGACACAACCCTGCTGCCCGGTGAGCTGATCGAGCTGCGTCAGGTGGAGCAGGTGAATTCCGCCATGGCCATCACCGGTGGGGCCCCTGCCGAGTTCACCCCCGTGCTGCTGGGCATCACCAAGGCCTCCCTCAACACCGATTCGTTCATCTCGGCGGCCTCCTTCCAGGAGACCACCCGAGTGCTCACCGAAGCGGCGATCGAGGGCAAAAGCGACTGGCTGCGGGGCCTCAAGGAGAACGTGATCATCGGCCGCCTGATCCCCGCCGGCACCGGCTTCGGGGGCTTTGAAGAGGAGCTGCGTGCCGAGGCCGGACCCCACCCCGACATCCTCGAGGAGGAGGCCGCCGGCTACCGCCGCAACCAGAACCTGCGTCCCGACTACACCGTCGAGATGCCCGCCCCGGCAGTCACCGCCGCCGTTCTGGATGACCCCTCCGAGGAGGATCTGGAGGCCACCCGCAGCCGCCACGGCATCGAAGCGGCCGCCAGCGGCTTCGCCGCCTTTGCCCGACCGACGGCGGATGAGGGGCTGGAAGAGGAGCTGATCGCCGATCCGGCCGCCCTTGAGGGCCTGCAGGAGGAGGGACTGCTCAGCGATGACTGATCCCGCCGTCGCCACCCCACCGGCCCCCTCCCGGCTCACCCCGGTTCCGGTACGCCGGGTGCCGCGCTTCGGCTTCCACACGCACACCGAGCGCTTCAACGGCCGGCTGGCCATGCTCGGCTTCATCGCCCTAGTGGCGGTGGAATGGACGCTGGGTCACGGCCTGCTGATCTGGCCCTGATGGCGGAGCCCGTTCCCCTGCTGGGGATGGGCCTGGCGGCCCTCCAGGAGTGGGCTGGACTGCAGGGCCAGCCCACTTTTCGTGGCAAGCAGCTGCACGACTGGATGTATGCCAGGGGGGCCCGCAGCCTCGAGGAGATCACGGTGCTGCCGAAGGCCTGGCGTGAGCAGCTGGCGGCCGCCGGCACCGGCCTCGGACGCTCGGCCCTGCTGCACCGCAGCGACGCCCGCGACGGCACCACCAAGCTGCTGCTGTCCACTGCTGATGGCCTCAGCATCGAGACCGTGGGGATCCCCAGCGGTGATCGGCTCACGGTCTGCGTCAGCAGCCAGGTGGGCTGCCCCATGGGCTGCCGCTTCTGCGCCACCGGCAAAGGCGGCCTGCAGCGCTCCCTGGCGGTGCACGAAATCGTCGATCAGGTGCTCAGTGTTCGTGAGGCGATGGACCGTCGACCCAGCCACGTGGTGTTCATGGGCATGGGCGAACCCCTGTTGAACACCGAGGCGGTGCTGGAAGCCATTGCCTGCCTTTGCACCGATCTGGGCATGGCCCAGCGGCAGATCACAGTGAGCACGGTGGGGGTGCCCCGCAGCCTGCCCACCCTGGCCGAACGTGCCATGGAGCGGCTGGGCCGGGCCCAGTTCACCCTGGCCGTGAGTCTGCATGCCCCCCACCAGCGCCTGCGGGAGGAGCTGATCCCCACCGCCCACGCCTACCCGCTGGAGGCGCTGCTCGACGACTGCCGTCACTACGTGGCCCTCACCGGTCGGCGCGTGAGCTTCGAATACATCCTGCTGGGCGGCCTCAACGACCATCCCCGCCAGGCCGATGCCCTGGCCCGCCTGCTGCGGGGCTTCCAGAGTCACGTCAACCTGATCGCCTACAACCCGATCGCCGAGGAGGACTTCCGGCGCCCCGCCCCCGAGGCGGTGGAGGCCTTCCGCTCCCAGCTGGAGCGCCGCCACATCGCCGTGAGCGTTCGGGCCAGCCGTGGCCTGGATCAGGATGCGGCCTGCGGCCAGCTGCGTCGCCGCCTGCTCACCGCCCCGGCGGCTTGATCGCCGTGGCCATGGCCCAGCGACCCGCCGCCCTGTTCGCCTTCGCCGCCCTGCTGGTGGCGCTGGCCTATCTGGGCCTCTGCGGCGCGCTGTTCCTGAGCCAGGGCGCCCTGCTCTACGTCCCCCAGCCCCCCTCTGGCGATGCGGCAGGTGAGCTGCTGGCCCTGCCCATGGCCGGCGGACCACCGGGAAGCCGGGTGCTGGTCACCGTCCGCGGCCGCCCCGGCCCGAAGGCGCTGCTCTATTTCGGCGGCAATGCCGAGGCTGTGGCGGGCCGGTTGCCGCTGCTGGAGGCCGCCTTCCCGGAGCACGCCCTCTACCTGATGCACTACCGGGGCTACGGCGGCAGCAGCGGCCAGCCCTCGGAGCAGGCCCTGTTCGCCGATGCCCTCGCCCTGTTCGACCGGGTGAGGGCCGACCACGACCGCATCGTGGTGCTGGGCCGCAGCCTGGGCAGCGGCATGGCGGTGCATCTGGCGGCCCGCCGTCCGGTGGCCGGGCTGGTGCTGGTCACCCCGTTCGACAGCATCGAGGCCGTGGCCTCCCAGCAGTTCCCGCTGGTGCCGATGGCCCTGCTGTTGCGGGACAAGTACCGCTCCTGGGCGGACGCCCCCCGCGTCAACGCTCCCACCCTTCTGATCGCGGCCGAACGCGACGAGGTGATCCCACGGGCCAACACCGACGCCCTGCTGTCCCACTTCCGCCCCGGCGTCGCCTCCCTGGTGGTGTTGCCTGTCAATGGCCACAACGCCGTGGAGGGATCCCCCAGCTACATCTCGCTGCTGCGGGAGTTTTCTGCGTCGCGCTCGGCGCTGTAGGACCCGCGGGCGCCCTGGCCGTTCCAGGGGGTGAGCCGCACCATCAGCAGGAAGGCCGGCAGGGCAGCGGCGGTGGTGGCCAGGAAGAAGCCCGGCCAGCCGAGTCGTTCGGCCACCAGCCCGGCGGGCGCGGCCAGCAGCGAGCGGCTCAGGGCGTAGACCCCCGAGAGCAGGGCGTACTGGGTGGCGGAAAAGCGGGGGTTGCAGAGGCTCATCAACAGCGCCACGAAGGCGGCGCCCACCATGCCGCCACCGATGTTCTCCAGAGCCACGGCCATCAGCAGGGCTGGCATGCCGCCGTCGAAGCGGGCCAGGGCCCAATAGGCCAGGTTGCCCGCCGCCCCCACC
>JBBQIH010000095.1:0-8742 GCA_038324725.1 Cyanobacteriota bacterium
GACGGCCCACGCCCGCCCAGATGCAGAAGATCTTTCCCGACCAGAAACGCTTGGCGATCAGCGATCAACAGGCCCGCATCGCCATCCTGCAGAGCGGCGAGCGCTGCCTGTCCGCCGCCGGCAGCAGCGAAGCCCTGCGCGCCTGTATGAAGCAGCAGCGCGAAGCCAGCCAGAGCCAGCGGCAGCAGCATCGGGCGTCGATGAGGGCGCTGTTCGAGCGCAACGGCATCGCCATGCCCCAGTGGGGCAAGGGCGGCCGCAAGGGGAAATGGGGTGAAGGCCGGCCCGGCACCACCGGCACCATCTGAGGTCCTGCTTCAGGCCTCGTCGAGGGCGGCCACGCCGGGCAGCACCTTGCCTTCAAGGAGCTCCAGGCTGGCGCCGCCGCCTGTGGAGATGTGGCTCATCTTCCCGGCCACGCCCACCTTTTCCACCGCCGCCACCGAGTCACCGCCGCCGATGATCGTGCAGCAGCCCTTGGCGCTGAGCTCGGCCAGGGTGTGGGCGATGGCGTTGGTGCCGGCGGCGAAGGCGTCGAACTCGAACACCCCCATCGGGCCATTCCAGATCACGGTCTGGCAGTCGGCCAGGGCGTCCTGGAAGGTCTTGACCGAATCGGGGCCGATGTCGAGACCCATCCAGCCATCGGGGATGGCGTCGATGGCCACGGTCTGGCTGTTGGCGTCGGGGGCGAAGGTGTCGGCCAGCACCACATCGGTGGGCAGCAGCAGCTGGACGCCCTTGGCGGCCGCCTTGGCTTCCAGTTCCTTGGCCAGCTCGAGCTTGTCCTCCTCCACCAGGCTCTTGCCCACCGCCAGCCCACGGGCCTTGTAGAAGGTGAAGATCATGCCGCCGCCGATCAGCACTTTGTCGCACTTGTCGATCAGCGACTCGAGCACGCCGATCTTGCTGCTCACCTTGGAGCCGCCCACGATGGCAGCCAGGGGACGCTTGGGCTCATCGATAGCCCCCTGCAGGTACTGCAGTTCCTTCTCCATCAGGAACCCGGCCACGCTGGGGCTCAGATACTGGGTCACCCCTTCAGTGGAGGCGTGGGCCCGGTGGGCGGCTCCAAAGGCATCATTCACATAGATGTCGGCCAGGGCGGCCAGCTTCTCGGCGAAGCCGGCGTCGTTCTTCTCCTCCTCAGCGAAGAAACGGACGTTTTCGAGCAGCACCACATCGCCATCAGCCATGGCGGCCACCTTGGCTTCGGCATCGGGGCCGATGCAGCTGTCGGTCTTGATCACCGGCTTGCCGAGCAGTTCGCCGAGGCGCGCGGCTACCGGCGTCAGCCGCATGGCCTCATTCACCTCGCCTTTGGGGCGGCCGAAGTGGGCCGCCAGCAGCACCCGGGCGCCGTGGTCGATCAGGTGACGCACCGTGGGAAGGGCGGCCCGGATGCGGGTGTCGTCGGTGATGGCGCCGGCCTCATCGAGGGGCACGTTGAAGTCAACCCTGACCAGCACCCGCTTGCCGCGGAGATCATCGGCGCTGAGGCTGGAGAGGGATCGCTTCGCCACGGTTATGTGTAAGGAAAGGCGGGGGGAGATTAGCCTCCGGCCCTTCCCGCCCCGCCACCGGCGCGATTCGGTTCTTCCCACCCCCCGTCCCTGGCGGCCGCAGCGGTCGGCGCTAGGACAAGGAGGCTGGACCTGAAGCCATGTTTGACACCGTCCTGTTTCCCATCGACCAGAGCCGCCAGACGATGGAAACGGCGGCCGTCGCCCTTCAGCTCGCCCAGCGCCACGGCAGCCGCATTGTGCTGCTGTCGGTGGTGGAGGCTGAAGAAGGCGTGATGCATGATCCGGCCGATGTGGCCAGGCTGCTGGAGCAGGCCCGCGCCAGCTTCACCCAGGCCGGTGTGGCCTGCGAGGTGCTCGAGCGGGAGGGAAAGCCGGCTTTCGTGATCGGCGACGTAGCTGATGAGATCAACGCCGACGTGATCGTCATGGGCACCCGGGGCATCACCCTGGAGGGCGACCACCAGAGCACCGCCGCCCGGGTGCTGCAGCTGGCGCCCTGTCCGGTTCTGGTGGTTCCCTGATGCCGGACGCCGGCGACACCGTCCGCCTGAGTACGGCCGCACCTCCGATTCAGTGGTACCCCGGCCACATCGCCAAGGCGGAGAAGGCCCTCAGCGCCAATCTTGAGAAGGTGGATCTGGTCATCGAGGTGCGCGATGCCCGCATCCCCCTGGCCACGGGCCACCCGCGGCTGCAGCGCTGGATCCGGGGCAAGCAGCACCTGTTGGTGATCAATCGCCGCGACATGGTCAGCCCTGCGGCCCGTCTGGCCTGGGACGGCTGGTTCCGCCAGCGGGGTGAGGTGCCGTGGTGGTGCGATGCCAAGGTGGGTACCGGTGTCAAGCAGCTGCAGCAGGCGGCGATTCGTGCCGGGGAGCAGCTCAACGCCCGCCGGGCCGGTCGCGGTATGCGGGCCAGGCCGGTGCGGGCCCTGATGCTCGGTTTTCCCAACGTGGGCAAGTCGGCGCTGATCAACCGGCTGGTGCGTCAGAAGGTGGTGGAGAGCGCCCGCCGGGCCGGTGTCACCCGCAGCCTGCGCTGGGTGCGGCTGGGCCAGGACCTGGATCTGCTTGATGCCCCCGGTGTCCTGCCCCCCCGCCTCGATGACCAGCTGGCCGGGCTGCGGCTGGCCCTCTGCGACGACATCGGCCAGGCCTCCTACGACGGCGAAGCTGTGGCGCTGGCCTTCCTCCAGCTGCTGCCCCAGCTGGAGCCGGTGGCGGCCGCCGGGGTGGCGCCCGGGCTGCTGGAGCGGCGCTACGGGGTGGCCATCCCCCCCGGGGCTCCGGACGCCACCGCCTGGCTCAGCGCCAGCGCCGCCCGTCATACCAGTGGCGACACGGCCCGCATGGCCCAGCGCCTGCTCGATGATTTCCGCCGCTCGCTCCTGGGGCCGATCTCCCTGGAGCTGCCTCCTCCGACCCCGCCTCTGGTGGAGTCGCCGCCCAGCTGATGGCCTGCTTCGGGGAAGGTGAAGGGGAGTTGCTGACGCTCCACTACCCGAAGCCGCTGCCGATGCGGCTCGACCGCTGGCTGGTGTCCCAGCGGCCCGAGCAGAGCCGGGCCCGCATCCAGAAGTTCATCGATGCGGGCTACGTGCGGGTGAACGGCGTTACCGGCCAGGCCAAGACACCCCTGCGCACCGACGACACCGTCGAGCTGTGGATGCCGCCGCCGGAGCCCCTGCCCTACCTGGTGGCCCAGCCGATGGTGCTGGACGTGCTGTTCGAGGATGCCCACCTGATCGTGCTCAACAAGCCCGCTGGGCTCACGGTCCATCCGGCGCCCGGCAACAAGGACGGCACCCTGGTGAACGGCCTGCTGCACCACTGCCCTGACCTGCCAGGCATCGGCGGCGAGATGCGGCCGGGCATCGTGCACCGGCTCGACAAGGACACCACCGGCTGCATCGTCGTCGCCAAGAGCCAGGAGGCGCTGGTGAAGCTGCAGGTGCAGATCCAGAAGCGCATCGCCTCGCGGGAATACCTGGCGGTGGTGCATGGCCAGCCTGCGGCGGACAGCGGCACGATCGTGGGAGCCATTGGCCGCCATCCGGTCGATCGCAAGAAGTACGCCGTGGTCTCGGACAGCACCGGGCGCCATGCCTGCACCCACTGGCGCCTGATCGAACCCCTGGGCGATTACTCCCTGCTGCGCTTCAAGCTCGACACGGGTCGCACCCACCAGATCCGGGTGCACTGCGCCCACACGGGCCATCCGATCGTGGGGGATGCCACCTACGGCCGCTGTCGCAAGCTGCCGGTGGCCCTCAGCGGCCAGGCGCTGCATGCCGTGCGGCTGGCCCTCGACCACCCGATCAGCGGCGAGCGGCTGGTGTGCGAGGCGCCCCTGCCGGAGGTGTTCGAGACGCTGCTGCTGGCCCTCAGGCGGCGCAGCTCCTGAGGACCAGCTGGACCTGCGGCCGGGCCGGCTTGTATCGCCGAGGGCCGGCGGCAGACTTGGCTCCCTGGCTTCCGGTGTCATGGCCCCGCCGCCGCGTCGGCTGTTCGTCGATCAGTTCTTCGTTGGCTGGGTGTACGGCCCCTGGGTGGTGGCCGGCCTGCTGGTGATCCTGGCGCTGCGGCTGTTGCTGGCCGAGGATTTCAACCTGCACAGCCACGCCTGGGGCTTGTTCGGCAACGCGGCGATCTGCTTCTCCATCGGCTGTGTCTGTCAGCTCTCCTGGGCCATGGCGCGGTTCAACGCCGTGCGCCAGCTGGAGTTGCAGCTACGCCAGGAGCTGGGTCTGCGCTGATGGCGATGACCCGTTCCCAGCTCGGCATGGTCGTCACCCTGCCCTGGCTGGCCGCCGGGGTGGTGCTGCTGGCCATGACCCGCCTTGAAGGTGAGACCCAGGAGGCTCAGCTGGGCCTGTTCGGCAGTGCCGCCATCTGCTTCTCGATCGGCTGCCTGGCCCGCACCAGCCTGGGCCTCCACGACCTGATCCAGGCCCCCCCCAGCAAGGACGCGGCGCCAGACCCGTTCCCCCGTCAGCCATGACCCGGCGCCGCGTCCCAGGCTGGTTGGTCCCGGCCCTGGCGCTGGCTGTCTTGGCGCCGGTGGCCCAGGCCCAGGTTCCGGTGCCCCAGCCGCGCCGCCTGCCACCCCCCTCCCCGGCGCTGCTGCGCAGCCTCCAGGGGTTTCAGCAGGATCTCGAACAGCTTGACCGCAGCCTGCTACCGGCCGGGCCGGAGGCGGACGGGGCTGGGGATGCGGAAGGCGCCGCCCTCGCCGCCCCCACCGCGCTGGCGCTGCCGGCCCCGGCCACGATGGCCCTGCCGAGCTCGCCCGAGGCGGTACGGATCGAGCGGCGCCAGCGGCTCAGCCTGGCCGAGGCCCTGGCGGTGGCCGTGCGCAACGATCCCGACCTGGCGGCCGCCGTGCTTGGCGTGCGCGAGCAGCAGGATCTCGCCGGTTCGGCCCGGGGGCGCTGGTGGCCCGAGCTGGGCCTGAACCTGGCCGGTGGCTTCCGCCAGGAGCGCTCCTACAGCCAGGTGTGGGCCGCCAACACCGGGCTCTATCCGGCGGGTTCCCCCTTCCTGGTCAGGCCCCAGGGCTGGAATGTGGCGCAGTCCAATGTTGGTGCGGCCGCCGCTCGCATGGAACTCGGCTGGGAGCTGATCAGCCCCTACCGCGCCGCCAGCATCGCCGAGGCCGACCACAGCCTCAGGGCCTCCCGCCAGCGCTACGCCGACCGGTTGCGCCAGCTGCAGCTGGATGTGAGCGTCGCTTACTACGGCTTGCAGCTCGCCGACCAGCTGCAGCGCATTCGCCGGGCCGTCGCCGAGAGCGACACGGTGGTACGCGACCAGGTGGCGGCTCTCCAGCAGGCGGGTCTGGTGCCGCGGCTGGATCGGCTCCGGGCCGAGGCCACCCTGCAGCAGAGTCTTTATCGCTTGGAGCAGGCGGAGGCCCTGCAGCTGAGCCGTCAGCGCCAGCTCAGCAACCTGATCAACGTGCCCTTCGACGTCAGCCTGCGGGCCAGCGAGGCGGTGCGGCTGCAGCCCCCCTGGCCCCTTGATCTGGAGCAGACGATCGTGCGCGGCTGGCGCGACAACCCCCAGCTCAGGGCCCTGCAGGCCGCCCATGACGCCCTGCTGAGCCAGGCCGATCGCCGCGCCGCCGAACTGTTGCCCAGTCTGCGGCTGGTGGCCTCCGGTGGCTACGGCCAGGGGCTGATCACCCAGCCGGTGATCCGCTTGGATGGCTGCTGCAGCTCGGCCCTCATTCCCCAGCTGCTCAACCAGCGCTCCGACTGGGCCGCTGGCCTGCAGCTGCACTGGCGCTTCTTCGATGGCGGCGTCACCGCCGGCGCCGTGGCCGCCAGCCGCAGCGCCGCAGCGCGCACCGACCAGAGCGTGGCCCGCGAACGCAATGCCATTCGCCAGCGCCTCGAGGCCGCCTTCTACGACCATCGGGCCGCCCTGCGCCAGATCGTGGCGGCCCGCGCCTCCTATCGCGCTTCCCGGGAGGCCTTCCGCGATGTGCGGGCCCGCTACCAGCTCGGACTGGCCGACTACAGCGATGTGGCCACCACCGTGGCCACCCTCACCGGCGCCATGGAGGGGGTGGCCGAGTCCACCACCCTGGCCAATGTCAGCTACGCCCAGCTGTTGCGCGAGCTGCTGCCGGTGCCGGACCGGCCCGATCAGCCGGTGGCGCTGCCGCTGGTGCTGGGCGGCTCCTGAGCACCGCCGCAGAGCCGCTGCCAGCGGCGGTGGCGCCAGGCGAACGTGCGCCACAGAAGCAGCACCAGCAGGGCCGCGAACCAGAACCACACTTCCGGGGCGTTGGCATGCAGCAACACCACCAGCAGGGCCGCCACCAGCACCAGCCAGGGCAGTTCGCGGGTCATGGCAGGGCCTGTCGCTGCTGGAGTCTGGGCTGGTCCTGGCGCTCCTGCTGGCGCAGGGTGCGATAGCTGCCCGTGAGGTCGCGCAGCATCGGCAGCAGGTAGCTGACCGGTGGGCGCCATTCGACGTAGCCGTGGGCCTTGAGGGTCAGCCCCTCGCGGATCGGAAAGACGCTGCTGCCGCGGCTGAGGGTCCAGCGGAAGCCATCGAAGCCGGCAGCGTCTGCCGCGCTCAGCAAGGTGATCTCGGTGCGCATCACCGGTCCGTGGCGCACCAGGGCCTCCGCCAGCTGGGGGTTGCCCATGGTGGTGTTGACGTCTTCGCTGGTGGCGGGCAGCAGGTTGATGCTGCTGACGCGACCACGGATGCCGCCGAAGCGGCCCCGCTCGTTCCAGTCCGGCACCACCTCCATGGCCAGGCCGGGGCGCAGGCGGCGGGCATCGGCCGGCGCGAAGTAGGCCACGGCCTGCAGGGTCTGGCCGCCAGCCTCAGGGCCACCCTCGGGACCCCCCAGGGTGCCGAGGCGTTGGCCCGGTTTCACCGTCTGGCCGCGCACCACCTGCAGGTCCAGCAGCTGCCCATCCCGGGTGGCGTTGAGGCTGCCGTCGAAGCTGAGCCGGGCCTGGGTGACCCCCACGGCGCGGCGCGCGTCACTGATGCCAAAGCGCCGCCGCTGGGCTTCGGTCTCGATGCCCAGCTTCACCGTCTCCCAGGCGTCGATGGCCTCCCGTTCGCGGATGCCGAGATCGGCGACGTCGTTGTCGAGTTGGATGGCCCGGTCTTCGCTGGCCACCACCTCCCCGGCCAGGGGGGCCACCACCTCGCGGCGGGCGAGATGGCGGAAATCGGCCACCTTCTGGTCGTAGACGCGACGCAGGGCGTCGAGGCGTTCGCGGTTGCCCTGCAGCTGGGCCAGGGCCGTGTCCCGCAGCCGCCGGGCCGAGGCCAGTCGCGCCTGGTCGCGCCGGTCGAGATCAGTGTTGATGCGGATCAGTTCCGCCAGATCCTTTTCCTGACGGCGCAGTTGCTGCTCCAGGGTGGGCAGGTAGAGGCGCAGCAGGGTCTGGCCCCGGCTCACCCGCTCGCCCACCCGCACCGGCAGGCTGAGGATCTGGCCCTCGGCCCGGGCATCGATCACCGTGGCGCCGCCGGGCACGATCACCACCCCCCGGCCGACCACCTCAGTGGGCACTGGCCAGAACAGGAACCAGCCGGCCGTCAGGGCCCAGGCGGTGCCGAGGGCCACCAGCACCCGCCGTTCCGAGGTGTGCATCGCCACCCTCAGCCCCGCAGCCGCTCCACCAGGTGGGTGCCCACCCGCAGGGCATTGGCGATGGCGGTAAGGGAGGGGTTCACGGCACCGATCGTGGGCATGAAGCTGGTATCAACCACGTAGAGGTTGTCGAGTTCGTGGGCCTTGCAGTTCAAGTCGAGCACGGAGGTGGCCGGATCGCTGCCGAAGCGGCAGGTGCCGGCCTGGTGCCCCACGGCGGCGATGTCCATGCTGTTGGCGATGTAGAACTGTCGCTCCACCAGGTGCTTTCGCAGGTAGAGGCGGTCCAGCAGGCCCTCCAGCCGGCTCACCAGGCGCGCCGAGGCGGTGAGGTTGTTGGGGGTGTAGCTGAGCTGGATCTGGCCGGATCCGGTCACGGTCACCCGGTTGTTCGGATCGGGCAGATCCTCGCTGGAGATCCAGAAGTCGAGGGCATGCTGGGCGATCCTGTCCATGCTCCAGCCGGGCATCAGGAAGGTTTCCAGCGGCGCGTAGCCCTTCATGATCGTGCCGTTGGTCTTCCCCGTCATCTGGATGTTGCCCATCGGGTAGTCGAAGTCGGCATCGCCGAGATACCAGTCGTTGATCGACACCGTTTTCTGGAAGACGGTGCGGTTCGGCTCATGGGCCAGGGCCACCATCGCCTTGCTGTTGTGGAACATGTAGTGGCGGCCCACCTGGTCGGAACCGTTGGCCAGGCCCCTGGGATGGCGGTCGTTGGCCGACAGCAGCAGCAGCCGGGCGCTGTTGGCGGCCCCGCAGCTGACCACCACCACATCGCCGCTGACCGTGAGCGGTTCTCCGTCCCGATCCAGCTCCACGGCGCTGACCGTGCGACCGGTTGCGTCGGTGCGCAGACGCTTCACCTGGGCCCGCGTCAGCAGTGACACGTTGGAACACGCCAGGGCCGGCCGCACGCCCAGCACCTCGGCATCTGATTTGGCGTGCACCAGGCAGGGGAAACCATCACAGGTCGCGCAGCGGATGCACGCGCTGAACGCCGGCTCGGCCTCGTTCAGCAGGATGCCCGCCGGCGCGTGGAACGGCGTCATCCCGATCTTCTTCAGGTCGTCGTACAGCTGCTGGATCC
>JBBQIH010000096.1:0-8608 GCA_038324725.1 Cyanobacteriota bacterium
CTCCCGGCTGACACTGGCCCGCTCAGCCGGAACCAGACCCTCCAAACGCACCGCGTGGCTGCCGGCCTCCTCAGAAGACGCGGCTGACCCGGTGCCAGAGGGCTGGGCCGCCCGCGCCGCAATCAATTCCTGAGTCATGGCAGGAAGGCAAGGCATTTCGTGGCCTCGACTGTACGGGGTCCGTTCCCTGATGACAGTCAAAACCACTGCCTCTGACTACAGTCGCGCCCCAGCGTCACCATCGGATTGGACCTGCCGATCGATCATTTCCGCTTGCTGGGCGTTCCTCCGTCCGCCGATGCCCAGGCGGTCTTGCGCACCCTTCAGTCGCGCCTGGACCGTCTGCCCCACGGGGGGTTCACCACCGAAACCCTGCAGGCGCGGGCGGAGCTGCTCCGCTCCAGCGCCGACCTGCTCTCCGATGCCGACCGGCGAGCCGCCTACGAAGCGGAGTTGACGAGCCTGGCCGACACCGACGGCACCCTGCAGCCGGCCTTGGAGATTGCCACGGCCCGCCAGGTGGGTGGGCTGGTGTTGCTGATGGAGGGGGGCCAGCCCCTGGAGGCCTTCGAGCTGGCCAGCCGTTCGTTGCAGCCACCGCAGTCGCCCACCCTCGGGGGTGGCCGAGAAGCCGATCTCACGCTCCTGGCCGGGTTGGCCTGTCTGGCGGCCGCCGGCGAGCTGGAGGAGCAGCGTCGTTTCGAAGCCGCCGCCCGCACCCTGCAGCAGGGTCTGCAGCTGCTGCAACGCCTGGGCCGGCAACCCGACCTCAGGGAAGCCATGCATGCCCAGCTCGAACACCTCACGCCCTACCGGGTCCTCGACCTGCTGAGCCGGGATCTGGTCGCCGGCGTCGAGAGGCAGGAGGGCCTGACGCTGCTTGAGCAACTGGTGCAGCGACGCGGGGGACTCGAAGGTGATGGCGATCCCCATTTCCCCAGCCAGGACTTCCAGCCCTTTTTCCACCAGATTCGCGCCTTCCTCACCGTTCAGGAGCAGGTGGACCTGTTCAGCCGCTGGGCGGCCACCGGCTCCGACGCCGCCGACTTCCTGGCCACCATCGCCCTGACCGCCTCCGGTTTCGCCCAGCGCAAGCCCGAGCGCATCGCCGAGGCCAGACACCGCCTGCAGCGCAGCGGGCGGGAGGGGATCGAACCGCTGCTCGCCAACCTGCACCTGCTGCTGGGTGAGGCCGACACGGCGCGGGCCTGCTTCGACAAGGGGGCCAGCCAGGACCTGAAGGACTGGGCCGCCGGTAAAAGTAGCGATCCCCTGGGTCAGCTCTGCGCCTACTGCAGCGACTGGCTGGTCCGGGATGTGCTGCCGGGCTACCGGGACCTGGAAGCCGAGCCCGATCTGGTGGCCTACTTCAGTGACCGGGACGTGGTGGCCTATGTCGAACGGGAGGATCAGCGCAGGGGCCGGGCCTACCTCACCTCCCCTGCAGCCGTCGAGAGTGCGGACAGCATGGCCTTCCCTGCCTTCGACGACCTCAGCTTCCCTGGGACGGCATCGCCCCCTGCAGCCCTGACCCTGGAAGGGGCCACCGCCGTCGGCTTCGCCCCGCTCCCTGCGACCGGCATGGCCACGGATCCCGAGGATGACGGGGAGCTCGATGACGAGGTTCCCCTGCGCTGGCCGGTGCCCACCAGGCCCTGGCTGCTGGGGGGCGGCGCTGCCCTGGTGCTGGTGCTGGCCGCGGCCTGGGTGCTGCGGCAGCGCCAGAGTCCCCCCCCACCGGCTCCGGCGCCAGCAGCACCGGTCATGGCCCCGGCCCCCACCGCACCGACTCCGGCCCCGAGGGCCGCGACGGGACTGAGCATCACGCCCCTCATCGCCAGTCGGCCCGATGCGGCCCAGGTCCGCCGCTTGCTGGAGAACTGGCTGACGGTGAAGAGTGGTGTGCTCGCGGGCGAAGCGATCCCGCAGGATCTGGATCGCATCGCCAGGGAGGGGCCGATCGCCCTGCTCGCCAAGGAGCGCCGCGGCGATCTGGCCCGGGGCCAGACCCAGCAGCTGGACGTGCGGATCATCGATCTCAGCCTGTCCGAAAACGGCCCCCGGCGCATCGTCGCCGTTGCCCGGCTGCGTTACAGCGACCGGCGCCTCGATGCAACCGGAAAGGTGGTGGAGACCACGGCTCCGCTGGAGCTGCGCAATGGTTATGTATTCGGACGCGACGGCGACAGCTGGCGCCTGGCGGCCACCCAATCCCTCAACTGATGTTCGACGAACTCTCCCAGCGCTTCGAAGACGCCGTCAAAGGACTGCGCGGCCAGGCGGCCATTTCGGAAACGAACGTCGATGGCGCCCTCAAGGAAGTGAGACGGGCGCTGCTGGAGGCCGACGTGAGCCTGTCGGTGGTGAAGGAGTTCGTCGAAGAGGTGCGGCGCAAGGCCGTGGGGTCCGAGGTGGTGCGCGGGGTGAGCCCGGATCAGAAGTTCATCCAGCTGGTCCACGAGCAGCTTGTCGACACCATGGGCGGTGCCAATGCCCCCCTGGCCCGAGCGACGGACGGCCCCACGGTGATCCTGATGGCCGGTCTGCAGGGGGCCGGCAAGACCACCGCCACCGCCAAGCTGGGCCTCCACCTCAAGGAGCAGGGTCGGCGTCCCCTGCTGGTGGCCGCCGATGTTTACCGGCCGGCCGCCATCGACCAACTGCAGACCCTGGGCCGCCAGATCGGCGTGGAGGTGTTCAGCCTCGGAAGTGACGCCAAGCCCGAAGCGATCGCTGCCGCCGGCGTTGCCAAGGGACGGGACGAGGGCTTCGACACCGTGCTGGTGGATACCGCCGGTCGGCTCCAGATCGACACTTCGATGATGGAGGAGATGGTTCGGATCCGGGAGGCGGCGGCCCCGGATGAGGTGCTGCTGGTGGTGGATTCGATGATCGGCCAGGAGGCCGCCGAACTCACCCGCGCCTTCCATGAGCAGGTGGGCATCACCGGCGCCGTCCTCACCAAGCTGGATGGGGATTCCCGGGGCGGGGCGGCGCTCTCGATCCGCAAGGTGAGCGGCGCGCCAATCAAGTTCATCGGCACCGGCGAAAAGGTGGAGGCGCTGCAGCCGTTCCACCCGGAGCGGATGGCGAGCCGGATCCTTGGGATGGGCGATGTGCTCACCCTGGTGGAGAAGGCCACCAAGGAGGTGGAGCTGGCCGATGTGGAGAAGATGCAGCGCAAGCTGCAGGAAGCCAGCTTCGATTTCTCCGACTTCGTCCAGCAGATGCGCCTGATCAAGCGCATGGGATCCCTGGGCGGGCTGATGAAGCTGATCCCGGGCATGAACAAGATCGATGACGGCATGCTGAGGCAGGGCGAGAGCCAGCTCACGCGCATTGAGGCCATGATCGGATCGATGACCGAGGTCGAACGCCGCCAGCCCGAACTGCTCGCCTCCCAGCCCTCCCGTCGCCGCCGCATCGCCGCCGGCAGTGGCCATACACCGGCTGACGTGGACAAGGTTCTCGCCGACTTTCAGAAGATGCGCGGCTTCATGCAGCAGATGACCAGAGGTGGCATGCCAGGCATGCCGGGCATGGGTGGCTTTCCGGGCATGGGTGGCATGCCAGGCATGGGTGGGATGCCAGGCATGGGCGGTGGCATGCCCGGAATGGGTGGTGGTCCCGGCGGCCGCGGCGGCGGCAAGCCCCCCAGGCCCGCCAAGCCGGCCAAGAAACGCAAGGGGTTTGGGCAGCTCTGACCACCCCTGTAGGATCGGGGGCTGCATTTCGAGCACAATTTTCAGATGATCAAGCTCCGGCTGAAGCGGTTCGGCAAGAAACGGGAAGCGAGCTTCCGTCTGGTGGCCACCAACAGCACCTCCCGCCGCGATGGCCGTCCGCTCGAGGAGCTGGGCTTCTACAACCCCCGCACCAAGGAAACACGCCTGGACACCGAGGCCATCCGCCTCCGCCTCGGCCAGGGAGCCCAGCCCACGGACACCGTGCGCACCCTGCTTGAGAAGGGCGGCCTGATCGAGAAGACCATCCGGCCCGCCGAAACCGTCGGCAAGCTCAAGCAGGCTGCGGCCCGCGAGGCCGCCGCTGCCGCCGCCATCAAGGAAGCGGAAGCGGCCAAGCAAGCTGCTGCGGCCAAGCTGGCTGAGGAAGCCGCTGCCGCCGCTGAAGCCGCTGCTGCTGCTGCCGCTGCCACTGAAGCCGACCCTGCCACCGCCGAGGCCTGAGCGAGCTCTCCGCCACGTTTTCCCTGCCTGACAGCGGTGCTGCCGTTGCCCTGGCCGGGACGGATGGCGCCTCCCTGCGTCGGCTTGAAGCCCTCACAGGCGCCCAGATCGTGTTGCGCGGCCTCGACCTGCAGATCAGGGGCCGGATGGCCCAGGTGGAGCGTCTGCAGGCTTTGATCCAGTTGCTGGAGCCCCTCTGGCAACGGGGGGAGTCCATCGGCCCGGTGGACATCCAGTCCGCCCTTACGGCCCTGGACACCGGCAGTTTCGACCAGCACCGCCGCATGGGGCTCCAGGTGCTGGCCACGAGCGTCACCGGCAGACCCCTTCGGCCCCGCACCTTGCGGCAGAACAGCTACGTCGAGGCCATCGAACGCCACGACCTGACCCTGGCGATCGGCCCGGCCGGCACCGGCAAGACCTTCCTCGCCACCATCCTGGCCGTGCGGATGTTGCAGGAACGCAAGGTGGAGCGGCTGGTGCTGACGCGACCGGCGGTCGAAGCCGGCGAACGGCTCGGCTTCCTCCCCGGTGACCTGCAGCAAAAGGTGGACCCCTATCTGCGCCCCCTCTACGACGCCCTGCATGGGCTTCTGGGCCAGGAACGCACCGCCCAGCTCCTGGAGAAGGGGGTGATCGAGGTGGCGCCCCTGGCCTTCATGCGCGGCCGCACACTGGCCGACGCCTTCGTGATCCTCGATGAGGCCCAGAACACCACCTGCGCCCAGATGCGGATGGTGCTCACTCGGCTGGGGGAGAATTCCCGCATGGTGGTGACGGGAGACATCACCCAGATCGATCTGCCCCCGGGCCAGCTGAGCGGCCTGGTGGAGGCGGAGCAGGTGCTGCAGGGGGTGGAAGGCGTGGCCATCTGCCAGTTCACCGATGCGGATGTGGTGCGCCACCCCCTGGTGCAGCGTCTGGTGCAGGCCTACGCCCGCCGCGACGCCCGCCCGCCGGCACCCATCGCCAGGCGGATGGATGGCATCACCGCCCGATCGGAACCCTGAGCAGAGCTGAACGACTGTGCATCCCCGCCCAGATCGCAGTGGCCGCTCTGGTGGCCTACACGCTGGGTTTCTGGTTCACAAGCGTTTTCCCAGGCTACCGGCCCAAGATCGGCGCCCTCTGGTCGGCGATCTCCGCCTTCGTGGTGACCCAGGTCAACCGTAGGGATGCGGCCTCCTCAGCCTCGCTGCGGATTCTGGGATCGGCGATCGGCGCCATGAGCAGTGCCATCTACCTGAGTCTGCTCCCCATTCATCCCCTTGGCATGGCCGCAGCGATTTCGCCACGGTGATGACCTGCGCGGCGATCAACGTGCCAAGCCACGGCCGTCTGGCGGCGATCACGGTGATCGTCGTGATGGTCACCGGCAGCCTGGATCCGGCCCTGAGTCCGGGCCTGAATGCCCTGCTGCGCTTTCTGGAATCCTCCATCGGCACGGGCACCGCCCTGCTGGCGGTGTGGCTCTGGCCTGGATCCCCCAACCAGCCCGGGGGCGGCACCTGAAGCCTGCCTGCATGGGGAGATCCGAACCGCCCTCCTCGCCATAACCATGGGGCCGCTGGCAGGATAGATCCAGTTTGAAATGCCAGTGCCATGCCGGCCAGAAGCAATTTCCAGGAAGCGATCCGTGAGGCCCAAGCCGGCGCTCTCATCGGACCCAACGTGGTCAACAAAGCCCTTCCCTATGTGGGCGGCGGCATGGTGCTGACCGCCGTCGGCGTCGTCGGTGGTCTGGCGATGATCGGCAACCCGATCTTCATGCCCCTCTTCTGGGTGTCGCTGATCGGCAACTTCATCCTGTTCTTCGTGGCCCAGAACGCGGCGATGAAGGGCAACAACGGCACCGCCCTGCCGATCCTGACCGCCTACAGCCTGATCACCGGCTTCACCCTCAGCGGGATCGTGGCGATGGCGATCGGCACCGCCGGTATCGGTGCCATCGGCACCGCCGCCCTAGCCACCGGGATCACCTTTGTGATCGCCTCGGTGGTGGGCCGCAACATGAGTGACAACCTCGGCCAGGCCCTCAGTGGTGTGGTGGGCCTCGGCATCGTCGGTTTGCTGATTGCCATGGTGGTGCAGCTGGTGGGCGGCATCTTCATTCCCGGCTTCGGCGGCAATGGTTTTGAGCTGATCATCGCCGGCTTCGGCACCGTGTTGTTCGTCGGAGCAGCCTTCGTCGACTTTTACACGATGCCTCGCACCTACAGCGACGACCAGTACCTGGCGGGTGCCCTGGGCATGTACCTGACCTATATCAATCTCTTCATCTTCATCCTGAGGCTGATCATCGCGCTCCAGGGCGGTGGCCGTCGCGACTGAGCAGCGGGCGTCGTCCATTCATCGACTATTCGCATGGACCTGTCCTTGTCCGGATGGGTTCATGTTTTTGTTTGATCTGGCGATGCAACCAGCAGTGAGGGTTGACGCGTCGTCCTGCTGTCACCGAATGAGCGGCGATCAGATCAAGGGATTTCTGACGTCATGCGTTCGTCCGGCTAAACTCCCTGCGATCTCGGTTCCCCTCGGCGTCCATGGCGCCGTAGTTGGGCGCCATGGACGCCAGAACAGACAGCGTCCCCCTCACTCCTTAATGCACCGGAAACTCCATGACCAAAACGGCTCTGATCACCGGGATCACCGGCCAAGACGGTTCCTACCTGACGGAGTTGCTCTTGGAGAAAGGGTACGTGGTCCATGGAATCAAGCGGCGAGCCAGCAGCTTCAACACCGACCGAATCGACCACCTCTACCAGGATCCCCACGAACAGAATCCACGCCTGGTTCTGCACTATGGAGATCTGACGGACTCCACCAACCTGATCCGGATCGTTCAGCAGATCCAACCGGATGAGATTTATAACCTCGGGGCCCAGAGCCACGTGGCCGTGAGTTTTGAAAGTCCCGAATACACAGCCAACTCAGACGCTCTCGGGACCCTGCGCATCCTGGAAGCCGTCCGCATTCTGGGCTTGACGGAAAAGACCCGCATCTACCAGGCCAGCACCAGCGAGCTCTATGGCCTGGTCCAGGAAATCCCCCAGAAAGAATCCACCCCGTTCTACCCCCGCAGCCCCTACGGCGTGGCCAAGCTCTATGCCTATTGGATCACGGTCAATTACCGGGAAGCCTATGGCATGTATGCCTGCAACGGCATACTTTTCAACCACGAAAGCCCCCGACGGGGCGAAACCTTTGTAACCAGGAAGATCACCAGGGGCCTGGCCCGCATCGATGCCGGCCTTGACCAGGGACTGTTCATGGGCAACCTGGATTCCCTGCGCGACTGGGGGCACGCCAGGGATTACGTGGAGATGCAATGGCGGATGCTGCAGCAGGACCATCCCGAAGACTTCGTGATCGCCACGGGCCGACAGGAATCGGTACGTCGGTTCATCGAACTCACCGCCGAACATCTTGGCTGGGGAGGCATTGCCTGGGAAGGCAGCGGCATCAAGGAGACGGGCGCCCGCCGGGATACCGGTGCCATCGTGGTGCGCATCGACAGGCGTTACTTCCGTCCTGCGGAGGTGGAGACCCTGCTCGGGGACCCGACCCGGGCGCGGGAACGGTTGGGATGGACACCCACCACCACATTGGAGGAGCTGGTGGCGGAAATGGTCGCCACCGACAAGGAGGAAGCCGCCAAGGAGGCCACGTTGCGCCGGGAGGGTTTCAGCGTCGTCGGTTCGATGGAGAATCCTCCCCAGGTCGGACTGAAGGCCGCGCCGTGAGAACCCGCCCAAAACGCCGCTATGGTCGAAGTTGTGACCCTTTCTCGTCGCAGCAGATCTCCCCTGGCCCGACGCCTGCCCCATCGGTCCGCCACCCCTTGCATCAGCGCAGGGGCCTGATCCTTTCCCCATGCTGATCTCACCGAACGACCGGATCTTCATTGCCGGCCACCGCGGCATGGCCGGCTCGGCCATCACCCGGCTCCTGAAGGCGGAAGGCCACCAGCAGCTGCTCACCGTCAACCGGTCCGATCTCGACCTGATGGACGGCCCTGCAGTGGCGGGGTGGTTCGCCGATCAGCGGCCCGATGTGGTGGTGCTGGCGGCGGCGCGGGTGGGGGGGATTCTGGCCAATGCCAGCTATCCCGCCGATTTCCTGCTCGACAACCTCAAGATCCAGCAGAACGTGATCGAGAACGCCTGGCGGCAAGGGGCACGACGCCTGCTGTTCCTTGGCAGCAGCTGCATCTACCCCAAAATGGCCGACCAACCGATCCGGGAGGAGGCCCTGCTCGGGGGGCCTTTGGAGCCCTCCAACGAGTGGTATGCCGTCGCCAAGATCACCGGCATCCAGCTGTGCCGCGCCCTGCGCCAGCAGCATGGCTTCGACGCCATCAGCCTGATGCCCACCAACCTTTATGGCCCAGGAGATAACTACCACCCCACCAACAGCCATGT
>JBBQIH010000097.1:0-8603 GCA_038324725.1 Cyanobacteriota bacterium
GGCCTGTGCCCCCCCACCAGCTGCCGGAGGGCTCGGCGCTGGTGGGGGGGGCGGTCCGGGACGGCCTTCTGGGTCGGCTGGTCGCCCAGCCGGATCTCGACCTGGTGGTGCCCGGCGACGCCATCGACCTGGCCCGGCAGCTGGGCCGACAGTTCGGTGGCACCTGTGTCGTGCTCGACCAGGAACGTTCGATCGCCAGGCTGGTGCTGAAGGGCTGGACCATCGACCTGGCCCGCTGCGCCGGTGACGATCTCAGGGTCGATCTGACCCGCCGCGACTACACCGCCAACGCCATCGCCCTGCCCCTGGGGGGGCTGGCCCTTGACAGCCAAGCGGCCGCCGATCTGCGGCTGATCGACCCCTGCGGTGGCCTCCAGGATCTGGCCGCGCGCCGACTGGTGGCCATCAGCGAGGCCAACCTGCTCGACGACCCGCTGCGGTTGCTGCGGGGGGTGCGGCTGGCCTGCGAACTGGAGTTCACCATGGCACCGGCCACCTGGGAGCTGATCCGGCGCCATCGGCAGCGGATCACCGCCGTGGCCGGGGAGCGGGTGCTGGCGGAACTGGAGCGCCTGGCCGCGTCTGCCCAGGGACACCGGGGGCTGTCTCAGGCCCTGGAGGCGGGCCTGCTACAGCCCTGGGGAGCCGCCGACGGGAGCGAGGCGCCGCTGGAGCTTCTGGCTCCCCAGCGACCGGACATCTGCGGCCTCACCCCCGCCGAGGCGGCCTGGGCCCTGCCGCTGGCACGGCTGGCGGCCGTGCTGGATGGCCCGAGCCTGGAAGGGCTGCGGGCCAGCCGCCGGCTGCAACAGCGCTGCCAGCGGCTGCGGCAATGGCTCAACCGCCTCCGGCAGACGCCAGGGGGCACCGGCGCATTGGCGCTGGAGGCCCTGACCGAAGGGCCGCGGCTGGCCCTGCAGCGCCAGCTGGAGGAGGATCTGCCCGCCCTGCTGCTGCACCTGGATCCAGGGGTGGCCCAGCTGGCCATGGGGCGCTGGCGGGATCCGGCGAATCGCCTGTTCCACCCCCGACCGCCCCTGGACGGAAGCCGCCTGCAACAGCTGCTCGCCATCGCCCCAGGCCCCCGGCTCGGCCAGCTGATCGACCACCTCACGGCCGAACGGGCCTTCGGTCGACTGGGTGGAACGGCAGCGACGGACACAGCGGGGTTGGCGGATCGCCATCTCGTCGAAGAGACCGTTGCTGCCGCCCAGCTTTGGCTGGGCCGCCAGGGCGCGGCGACGGAAGCGGACCCACGGCATGATTAACTTCTGGATGCAATGGCGCGATCGCACCGCCTGCCAGAGTTTTTTCCCCTTTCCCGAGCCCCCTCCCCATGAGCGTTCGTCTCTACGTCGGCAATCTGCCGCAAACCTTTGATGCCAAAGAGCTGGAAGCTCTCTTCTCAAGCGTGGGAGAGGGGGTGCGTTTCAAGGCGGTGAACGACCGGGAGACGGGCAGCTGCCGGGGCTTCGGCTTCGCCAACGTTGAGGATCTGGCCCAAGCGGAGGCGGTGATCGCCCAGCTCAACGGCAAGGACTTCGGTGGCAGCACCCTGCGCATCGAAATCTCTGAGCAGCGCCGTGACACCCGCCCCGCCGCCGGCGCCGATCGTCGCCCCGGCAGCGCCCCGACGGCCGCCCGCAAGAGCGTCAACAAGGTGGTCCACGCCGACGCCGTCGGCGAAGGCGCCCCCGATCCCCGCTGGGCCGGCGAACTGGCCAAGCTCAAGAACCTGCTGGCCAACCAAAAAGCCGCAGTCTGAGTTCAGGACCGCTTGAGTGGCGTAGGACAGTCGCTTGCCTTGGGGGTCTTTTCCCCCTCAAGGCATCGGAACCGTTGGACAGGACTCCCCTCACGCCACTGTCACCAAGAGCCATGCCCTCCACCCCCCAGGCCTGCGGCGGCACGATTTTCCCGGAGGACTGGCTGAGCACCTGGCGGTGGCAGGGGCAGACGGTGAGCTACGCGCGCAGCGCCCCTGCGGCGCCGGCCCAAGCCGGGGAGCTGCCCGTGCTTCTGATTCATGGCTTCGGCGCCTGCAAGGAACACTGGCGCCACAACCTGCCGCCCTTGTCCGGCCAGCGCACGGTCTTCGCCATTGATCTGGTCGGGTTCGGGGCCAGCAGCAAGCCCCCCTCCCGCCTCGAGGGCGAACCGGACGATGGCCAGGCGCTGCGCTACGGCATCGATTTGTGGGCCGATCAGGTGGCGGCCTTCGTGCGGGAGGTGATCGGCACGCCAGTCCAGCTCGTTGGCAATTCGATCGGGGGCGTCGTGGCCCTCGCCGCGGCCACCAGGCTCGGGAACGACGCCAGCCAGGTGATCCTGATCGACTGCGCCCAGCGCAGCCTGGACGATCGCCGCCTGAGCGAGCAGCCCCCGCTGCGCCGGATCGGCCGGCCCCTGCTGAAGCGCCTGGTGCGGCAGCGCTGGCTCACGGGCCGCCTGTTCCGCTGGGTGGCCAATCCCGGCCTGATCCGCAGGGTTCTGGGCGCCGCTTACCCCTCCGGCCACGGTGTCGACGACCAACTGGTGCAGTTGCTGCTGGCGCCAGCCCGCAGCCCCGGTGCCGAGGAGAGCTTTCGGGGGTTCATCAACCTCTTCCGCGACCGGCTCGCCCCGGACATGCTGGCGGAACTGACCATTCCGGTCCGGCTGCTCTGGGGGGAGGCGGATCCGTGGGAGCCGGTTGCCGAGGCCCGGCGCTGGGCAGGGGCCTTTGCCGCCGTGCGCGACCTGCGGGTCCTTCCCGGCCTCGGCCACTGCCCCCATGACGAGAATCCCTCCCTGGTGAACCCGGTGCTGGAGGAGTGGCTGGCGCTGGGGGATCAGCCCTGAGACCGCCCGTAGGCCCGGCAGATGGAACGCCGCTTCATCGCGTCTGGGCGATCACATAGGAGAAGGGAAGATCAAGCAATTTGCCGACCCTGGGCACGAAGGCGCGGTGATTGAAGACGTCATAATCCAATCTCTCGATGACATCAAGGATTCCCCGATACAGACGCAGCGAGGCCCACACGGGCCAGCGAGCATCCGGGGCCAGCCAGCGCACCCCGGCCTCGGAACGGTTGAACCAATCCCTGGCCCGCTCCAGCTGGAAGCGCATCAGCGCCTGCCAGTTCTCGTTGAGACGGCCGGCCATGAGATCGTCTTCGGAGTAACCGAAACGGTCGAGATCCTCCTGGGGAATATAGATACGACCACGGCCGCGATCCTCACCCACGTCCCGCAGGATGTTGGTCAGCTGGTTGGCGATTCCCAGGGCCACGGCGGCTTCCGAGGTGTCGGGGCGCTCGCTCCAGGGGGCGGAGGTGTAGGCGGCGTCGACACCCATCACCTCCTGGGTCATCAGCCCCACGGTGCCGGCCACCCGGTAGCAATAGAGCTGGAGGTCGGAGAAGCTGGCGTAGCGATCGCGCAGCACGTCCATCCGCTGCCCCTCGATCATGTCGAGATAGGCCTGCAGGGGCTGGGGAAAGCGCTCCATGGTGTCCACCATCACCCTGTCGAGGGCATCGACGGCACGGCCGGCGAACAGGGAGCGGGTGCGCTCCTCCCAGGCGTCGAGGCGTTCCAGAAGGACGTTGGCCGAAAGGGTCTGGGCCTGGGCGCTGTCCATCAGTTCGTCGGTGCGACGGCACCAGACGTAGATCGCCCAGATGGCCCGGCGCTTGGCCGGGGGCAACAGCATCGTGCCGAGATAGAAGGTCTTGGCCCAGCGCGCCGTTTCCTGCCGGCAGGATTCATAGGCGTCCTGCAGATCGGAGGAGAGGCAAGGGGGCAGCGGGGCCAGCACACTCACACCGTCGCCAGGCTCTGGGCCGGTGTCGGCCCCTGGCCCCGACCCCCAAGGCTGGCGTCCACGGCGGCGGCGCAGAGCTTGCCGCTCAGCACCGCTCCCTCCATTGAGGCCAGGTAGCGCTGCATGGTGAAGCATCCCGCCAGGAAGAAATTGGGGATGGGGGAAGCCTGGGAGGGCCGCAGCTGCTGGCAGCCGGGCACGGTCTTGTAGACCGAAAGCGGCGTCTTGACGACCACCGACTTGCGCAGCCAGGCCGGGGAGGCGCCGGTGAAATGGACGGGGAACAGGCGCTTGAGCTCCTCCAGGGTGGCGGCCACGATCTCTTCATCGGGGCGGCCGATCCAGTCGGCGGCCGGAGCAAACACCAACTCGAGCATGGAGCGCTCGGAATCCTCGTACTCCCGGCAGGTGTTGCTCATGTCGGCGTAGACACTGAGCAGATCCGAACGGCTGAACAGCAGGTGGTCGATGTCGGTGAGCTTGCGGTCGAACCAGAGATGGATGTTGATCACCGGCACACCGCGCAGGCCCTCGAGCTTGCTGAAGTACGGCAGCTGCTTCCAGGGCTCGGGAAGCAGCAGCTTGAGCGGATCGACCGGCATGGCACTGACGTAGGCATCGGCCTGGATCTCACGCTCAGGTTGGCCCTTGATACCGCCGATGCGGAAACCGGTGACAGTCCCGCCCTGGTCGATGAGGATCTCACGCAGGGGCGAATCCAGGTGCACTTCCCCCCCCCGGGCCTCAATGGACTCCACGATCGGTTGGCAGAGCCGTTCCGGTGGGTTGCCATCCAGGAAGGCCATGCGGGAGCCGTCGGTTTCCTGCAGAAAGCGGTTGAGAGCGGTGAGCACCACTGTGCTGGAGATCTCCTCAGGGTTGATGAAGTTGAGCGCCTTGCTCATGGCGAGAAAAACTTCATCATTGACACGCTCAGGAATATTATGAATCCGAAGCCATTCGCTCCAACTGTACTTGTCGCATTCCTCCACATAGGCCTGGCCGCGCAGCATCGCCGGGACCAGACCGAGACCGAAGGCGATCTTCTCCGGCCAGGTCAGCATGTCGTTGTTTCCCAGGATCGCGGCCATCCCATTGATCGGAGCCGGCAGGTCGGGAAAATCAAAACGGCTGTAGGTACCCGGCACTTCCTTCTGATTGAAGATCATGGAGTGGGATTTCCACTGCAGGCGATCCTCGATGTTCAGCTCGGCGAACAGTTGGCGCATATTGCGATAAGCGCCAAAGAAGATGTGCAAGCCGGTTTCATACCAGTCGCCATCGGCGTCCTGCCAGGCCGCCACTTTGCCGCCCAGCACATCTCTGGCCTCGAGCACGATCGGGGTATGGCCGGCATCACAGAGATATTTGGCGCAGGACAGGCCGGCCAGCCCGGCCCCGGCGATGACAACCCGCATGTCGAACCACAGATCAACAGCAACCTTATCGGGCCCTCCCGGGCAAGGGCGACCGGCGCCAGGCGGCGGCGGCGGCGAAATCAGGCTCCGGCCTATCTAAAGTCGATGCAGCACTCAACCGGTGCCGCCCCCCTTCAACGCATCCCCGCCCCCGAGGCCGAGCCCATGGTCGAGACGCTGCTCAAGTCCACCACTCGCCACATCCGTCTGTTCACGGCGCGGGTGGAGAACGACGATCTCATCCCCGACCCGGACCAGCTGACCCTCGACATCGATCCCGACAACGAGTTTCTCTGGGACGAGGCCGCCCTCGAAAAGGTGCGCAGCCAGTTCAGGCAGCTGGTGGCGGCCCAGGCCGGCCTGGAACTCAGCGACTACAGCCTGCGCCGCATCGGCTCCGAACTGGAGGGCCTGGTGCGCCAGATGCTCCAGGCCGGCGAGGTGAGCTACAACCCTGAGGCCCGGGTGCTCAACTACTCGATGGGCCTGCCCCGCAGCCCGGAAACCCTGTGACCCGCTCCCGCAGCAGCAGTGGCCGACCCGAGCCTGGCGGCTATGACTCGCGGCCCGACCGCTACGACCCCCGGGCGGATCGCTACGACGGACGCACGGAGCAGCGAACGGACCGTTTCGCCACGGGCTCCGCCCGCCGGGACGACCCACGCGGAACCCAGGGCCGACGGGGCACCACCGGCGGTGGTGGCGGGCGGCCCCCCTCCAGCAACGGCGGCGGCCCCCCGGGCGGCGGCGGACCCAACATTCAGCTCAACGTGGCCACCGTGGCGGTGCTGGCGGGGGTGCTGGTGGTGGGCATCGGCATCGGCAGCGCCGTGACCAGCACCACCCAGGGCAACCAGGGCAACATCGCCAGCGCCCAGCAGCTCGACATGGCGGTGCCCGACCCCGAGTTCTGCAAGCAGTGGGGGGCCAGCGCCTTCGTGATGGACATTGAGCTGTACACCACGATGAACCCGAGCAGCAGCTTCGTGACCCAGCCCACGCTCCAGCCCGGCTGCGTCATTCGCCGGGAGAACTGGTCGGTGCTGCAGAAGGAAGGGGCGGTGACCGCTGAGCAGATGCGCCAGTGCAAGCAGCGCATGAACACCTTCGCCTACATCGGCTCGGTGCGCGACAAACCTGTCGTCCGCTGCGTCTACCAGACGGACATCTCCGGCAACAAGTTCCAGACCAGGGGGGTCGCCGGTGCCGCCGATGACGCCGTCGGCATCACCCCGGAGGCCGATCAGTTCTAGTGCCGTTGCGCTCGGCCTGCACCGGCGAGGCCTGCACCTGGCGCAGGGGGCTGTCCGGGCTGGCGAACACCGGCAGCACCTCGCGGCGGAAGGCGTCGGCGGCCCGGGAGCAATAGCGGGCCGGATGGGTGATCAGCTTCAGCTGGCGCCGCACCATCAGGTCGGCCACCTGGGGGCGGTGCAGGGTGCCGGCGGCCAGCTCCCGCTCGATCGACACCACCGGCAGGAACGCCGCCCCCAGCCCCGCCTGGACAGCGTTCTTGATGGCCTCGAAGGAGTTGAGCTCCATTTCGATCTTGAGCCGCTGCACGTCGAGTTTGGAGCGGCTCAGCAGTTGATCCACCATCTTGCGGGTGGTCGACTGGGCGTCGAGGCAAACGAATCCCAGGCGGTAGAGATCGTCCTTGGTGAGCTCGGGCAGCCGGGCGAGGGGATGCTTGGGGGGCAGCACCAGGGCGAGTTCGTCATTGGCGTAGGGCACCACCTGCAGCAGGTCGTTGAGATCCGCCGGCAGTTCGCCGCCGATGATTGCCAGGTCGATCTGCCCGTTGGCCACGCTCCAGCCGGTGCGGCGGGTGCTGTGCACCTGCAGCTGCACCGCCACGTCGGGGTACTTCTGGCGGAACAGGCCGATCATCCGAGGCATCAGATACGTACCCGTCGTCTGGCTCGCCCCCACCACCAGGGAGCCGCCGCGCAGGTTGTGGAGATCGTCGAGGGCCCGGCAGGCCTCCTGGCACTGGCTCAGGATCCGGTCGCAGTAGCTGAGCAGCAAATGGCCGGCTTCGGTGAGCTGGGCCTTGCGGCCGCCGCGGTCGAACAACGACACATCGAGCTGCTTCTCCAGGTTCTGGATCTGCAGGCTCACCGCCGGTTGGGTGACGTAAAGGCTGTCGGCCGCTTTCTTGAAGCTGCCCTCACTGGCGATGGCCCGCAGGATCCGGAGCTGGTCGAGAGTGAAAGGCAGATCTGCCATGGGTCGGGGAGGCCGCAGGGGGACCGTTCGCCGGAGCCGGCAGGCCGTGCGGAACTCTAGGGGGCTTGCCCGGTGGCAAGAATCGGCCTGTCACATCCGCTCCCGGACGCCGCACCCCCATGCCCTCGCTTCCCCTGCTGACGGCGGGCCCCCAGCACAGCAGTGTCGTGATGCTGGCCCTGCTGGTCCTGTTCGCCCTGATCCACAGCGGCGGGGCCTCCCTGAGGGTCTGGGGGGAGGCGCGCATCGGGGCCCGGCTCTGGCGGCTGCTGTTCGCCGGCCTGAGCATCCCCTCGGCGGTGCTGGTGGTGGGCTACTTCCTGGCTCACCGCTACGACGGCCTGAGGCTCTGGAACCTGCAGGACCAGGCCTGGGTGGTGCCGCTGGTCTGGACCGGGACGGCGATCAGTTTTCTGTTTCTGTATCCGGCCACCTACAACCTGCTGGAGATTCCCGCCGTGCAAAAGCCCCAGGTGCGGCTCTACGCCACGGGGATCATCCGGGTGAGCCGCCATCCCCAGGCGGTGGGTCAGGTGCTCTGGTGCGCCACCCACCTGCTCTGGATCGGCACCAGCTTCACCCTGGTGGCCTGCGTGGGCCTGATCGGCCACCACCTGTTCGCCGTCTGGAACGGGGACCGTCGCCTGCGCAACCGTTTCGGGCCGGCCTTCGAGGAGCTCCGGGCCACCACATCGGTGTTTCCCTTCGCCGCTGTTCTGGATGGCCGTCAGACGCTGGTGGCGGCGGAATTCCTGCGGCCCTCCCAGCTGGGGATCGCCATCGCCATTGGTGTGTTGTGGTGGGCCCACCGCTGGATCGGCCTTGGCGCCACCACCTTCTCTCGCACCGCCCTGGCCCACTGGCTCGGCTGAAGCTCCCGCCACCGACCGGGGTCGATGGGCACGCCCCCACAGAGGCGAGGGCATTCCGGTGGGCCTGCCTACACTCGCGCCAACAGAGCCTCCAGGATGCCCTCCGCTTCCGAACTTGCCTGGCTGATCCCAGTGCTCCCCCTGCTGGGGGCCTGCCTCACCGGCCTGGGGCTGATCACCTTCAACCGCACCGTCAATCGCCTGCGCAAGCCGGTGGCGCTGCTGCTGATCACCAGCGTTGGCATGGCTGCGGTGCTCAGCTTCGCGATCCTGGCCGAA